>NZ_JBQGWG010000029.1:0-31897 GCF_052073805.1 Ornithinimicrobium panacihumi
CTAAGCACCGAGGTGGGAGCGGAAGAAGGCGACCGCCCGGTCCAGGTGCGGCTCGATCGGGGTGCCGATGAAGCAGTGCTCAGCGCCCGGGGTGAGCTCCAGGGTGCTGTCGGCGCCGACGGCGAGCAGTGCTGCGTGCAGCCGCTCGCTGGCCTCGTGGCCGACGACGGAGTCCTGGTCGCCGTGCATGAGCAGCGTCGCCGGGGCGCCCTGGTGGACATGGATGTGGCGAGACCCTGGCTGCGCACGGTGCCGCCGAGCGCAGTTACGTGCTCTGTGCGTTTCGAGCGGCGTCCGACCATGCATCAGGAGGATCCTGGAACTGACACAGCCATCCAAGTCTGCAGGGTCCGAGGGTGCGCCAGTAGGCTTGGTGCCACTCGCCTCAGACCGTCACCAGACGGTTCTGCTGACTGGCGGGGTCAAAATCCCACATCCCGTCGAGCAGAGCAGGGTCGAACACGTCCGGAACCTCGGTTGAGTACTGCTCATCCACCCAGAGCCCGGGTGCCTGGCTTAGGCTGGAGAATCCGGGGGCGCTCGTCCAGCATTTGCGCGCAAGGCGTCGACGCTGACTGCCAACGTCGACGAAGGGTGTGCGGCCGTGGACGAGAGTCCGGTTGTTGCTGATGATTCCGTCACCGGGCGTGTTGAGTTCAAGCCCAACGACGCCGGGTGCCCCAGGTCGGCATCTATCGATGAGCCACGAAAGGCAGGCGGCGAGCTCTTCACGCACCGATACCTGGTTGGCTTCATCTGGTTCGCGAAGGAAGACCGCGGGTCGTCCGACGCGATCCAGGTACAGGACTGGCGAGGTGATCTTGAGGATGCGGTCACCGCGCTGAGCGTGCATGCCCCCACCACCACGGGCCTAGGGAGCAGCTAGTCGTGGGCGTCCACCAGATACGTGCATCGCCTGGTCGCGTACTGGGTTAGTGGAGGCCCAATGCGCCTCGGGTGGCGCCAGGGGCGGCGGCGGTCGAGGTCCTTGCGGCGCACGAGGACGTCAGCGAGGGTGACGATCGTCACGAAGAGCGCGCCGCCGCCGAGGACGGCCAGGAGCAGGGTGCGACCGAAGCTGGCCAGGTCGCCGGTGACCTGTTCCTGGGAGCTGGGCCAGGGAGACCGGGGAGTGATGGCGACCGGAGTGGGGGCGTCCTCACCCTCGGCGTGGCCTTGACCGTCTGTCACGTGACCAGTAGTGTGCGAGGTTATCCGAACACAGCGTTGTGATCGAGCAAGGGGAAGATTATGAAACGGGCTCCTGGTAGGACTGTCGCACTCGTAGCGGCGTTGGTCGTAGGCCCAGGAGCAGCAGCAGCCTTCGGGGGGGCAGGTGAGTACTACTCGCGTTCGACGTGGAACTACTCAGGTGACCTGGCCGGCAAGCCCAGCGGACACGTGAGCATTTGCGACTGACCGCCACTGGGCTTTCTTTTGCCTATAAGAACAGCTCGGTCGCCCTGGATGACATCAGTTTCGAGGTGTCGGGTGACTGTGTTGGTCTCCTCGGTCCTAACGGGGCGGGGAAGACGACGCTGCTGTCGCTGCTGACGGGGGCGTTCTCGGTGCAGTCGGGCAGCCTCAGTCCCTCGGCGGAGAGCGCAAGGGTTGGGTATGTGCCGCAGGACTTGCGGATCGACCCCACTTTGACGACGGAGCAGTTTGTTGCGTACTGCGCGTGGCTCAAGGAGCTGCCTGTCAGGCAGTGGGATGGGCAGATTTCTCGGGTGCTGGACCTGTTGGACATCGGTGATTACCGGCGCACGCGCGTTGGTGCGCTCTCGGGGGGACTACGGCGGCGTGTGGCACTGGCCCAGGCCTTCTTGGGCGAGCCAACGTTGGTGGTGCTGGACGAGCCCAGCAATGCTTTGGATCCGGCCCAACGGCACGATCTGCTCGGGCTCTTGCGTTCCCTCAAGGGGGAGGTGGGGATCGTGCTGTCGTCCCACCTGGTGGAAGACGTTGTCGCGACAGCGGACGACATCATCATCTTGAATCGTGGACGTTTGGCGTGGGCCGGAGCGCTGCGAACGGTCGCTCAGCCCCCGCACGCCGCGGCGGAGCTGGAGCAGTTCTTTCTCTCAGTCACGGGGTGAGGCCATGGGCACCGTGGTCATGAACAGAGCGACATCAGGGTGGAGTCTGGGCGTCGGCGCCGTCCTTCTTCTGAGCGCCGTTGTTCTTGGCGTTTCCCTGGGGTCACTGCCCGATGGAGCTGATGGCGCGAACGCCGCCAACTATGCCCTGTCGACCGTGATGTTTCTGGGGCCATTGGTGGCCGGACTGACAGGCACGCTCACCGGGCAGGACGCCCGGGACAAGCAGCATGAGCTTGCCAGCTCTACTGCGCGGGGGCGTTTTGGTGGCGTGCTGGTCAACGTGCTCAGCGGTGTCCTGTGGGGCGGCGCGGCACACCTGGGGGTCCTCGTTGCGGCCCTCACGAGGGGAACGAACTTTGTGATGCGTCCCGCGGACGCGTCGTTGGTGGTGGCTGCCTGGGCCCTGCTGTTGGCCTGCTCGGTCGCGGGCGCCTGGATCGGGGTCTGGCGTTCCTCCCCGCACGCCGGCCTGTGGGCTGCAGGCATCTGTTTCGTCCTGGTGTACGGCGGCGGATATCTGGAGGAGTGGACGGCGCGGGCGGCCACGGTGTACCCGGGAACAGCCTTTCCCATCTTCATGGAACCCAATGCGCCCATGATCCTGGGCAAGAGCCTGCTGGTGAGCACGGTTGCTGTGCTCGGGCTGGCCGCGTTCACCCGACCAAGACGAGGCCGGCGAGCCGTGTCCGGCTTGGTAGCGATCGCGGCTGTGAGCGCAGGGGTGGTGATGATCAGAGGAGGCCCTGACCTGCCAGCGGTGCCGACAGCGACGCATGATCCGGTCTGCAGCCAACAAGACTCGTTCACCGTCTGCGCCTGGCCCCAGCACGCGGGCCGGTCTGCGCAGGCCCTCGAGGCCCTCGGTGTCCTTCAGTCCACGATCGGACACGTCTACCCGCTGCCGAAGACCTACCGCGAGGACGGAGCTGGTCCAGCCGCTCCCGGGGATGTCCTGATGGGATCGTTACCGGACCCGGACCATCCAGGAGGCACTGGAGAACTCGGTGCGCGGTTGGCGCTGCTGACCATCCCCCAGGGCCCCTGCCCTGACGGCGCGGCGACACAGGCGAAGTTTGACCTGACCCAGTGGCTCTACCAGGCGACAAGTTCCTTCTCGGAGCCACCGTCCACCAGCGACGCAGAAGTCAGGCGGCTGGTCGAGGAGTCGCAACGATGCGACGCCTGACCTGGCCGGTGCGCTGGTGGCACCTGGGTCCGGCGATCCTGCTCGTTCCATCGGCGACCATCCTCTTGGTCGCCCTGGGCCCGGTCTTCGTCACGCCGCAGGTCGCCACGCTCGGAGTGACTGTCCCCGGCCCGACCGCTCTCCTGTGCGGGCTCATGATCGCTTTCGCGACAGTGGCGACCCTGAAGGAGCCGACATCCGTCCTGCCCATGGTGACCCAGAGGGCACTGCCCCTATGGCGGGCAGCAAGAGTGCTGCTGCTGGTCGGAACCGCGATGACATTCTTCATCACCGCGAGTCCTGACCACGGACTCGCCGCAGTAAGCTGCGTCTGCGCCCTCACCGCCGAGAGCCTGCTCCTTGCTCGTCTCCTGTGGGCTGAGATCGCCTGGTCCTTGCCACTCCTGCACGCAGGCCTGACCATGACGTTCGGAACCAACGAGATCGGTGACATCCGGGCATGGGCATGGATCCTCACCCCCACGCCAAACCCCGCCGAGACGCTGGTGTCCGCGGGGCTCCTCGCGATCGGAGTCGTCGCCTGGGCCTGGGGATCCAACAAAGGCAGATGAACCCGCGCCCGGGCAACCCTTCGGTACAAGCCGACGAACCCTCCTCCGTGCGGCAAAGCGGCAATAGATTCGGCGTTTCCGGTGCCTCAAGCAACGTCCCTTCGTGACCTGCACCCACTGCCTCGGGGGCGGTCTTGGACCGCAGAAGAGGGGACTGTCCGACTCTGCCGCAACGGACTGGGAGTAGACGCTTGTCGAGCCGATCGCGTGATGCTCGATAGTGGATGGGTGGTACCCAAGCGCGTCGGCGAAGATTGTGGCTCTTCGCAGATGAGGGTGTAGTCGGCGCTGGCGCGTCGGTCCGGAGGTAGGTGTCGAGGTCTTCCGAAGATGGAGGTTCCTACGCCAGCCATCCGAAAGACCTCGACGTGCCCGACGCTACCTTCACGCGCCCCGACCGGATGACCTCGCGGTCATCGACGCGGCCTTCCCAGCACCCACCGCGGCCGAACCGCTCCAGATGCTCTAAGCACCGAGGTGGGAGCGGAAGAAGGCGACCGCCCGGTCCAGGTGCGGCTCGATCGGGGTGCCGATGAAGCAGTGCTCAGCGCCCGGGGTGAGCTCCAGGGTGCTGTCGGCGCCGACGGCGAGCAGTGCTGCGTGCAGCCGCTCGCTGGCCTCGTGGCCGACGACGGAGTCCTGGTCGCCGTGCATGAGCAGCGTCGCCGGGGCGCCCTGGTGGACGTGCTCGATCGGGGCAAGCTGGCGGAGCAGCTCGGGATCCTGACCGAAGGCCTCCCACCCGAAGAACGGATCCGGCTGGCCACCCGGGGGAGGCGGACCCACGAGACCGTCCAGTCGATCCGGGCCGTAGAAGAGGACCGCCGCGCGGGACTCGAGCGGGCCCGTCCCGACGCCGAGGTCTCCGAGCATTCGCCGGGGTGCATCCTCGCGGGTGCCGAGGAAGGCGACCATGGCGGCCAGGTGGGCGCCCGCAGACTCGCCCCAGAGCCCGAGGCGAGAGGCGTCCAGACCCAGCTCTGCCGCATACCGTCGCAGATAGCGGATCGCCGCCACGCAGTCGTGCAGGCAGCCCGGGAAGGGAGCCTCGCCGAGGAAGCGATAGTCGATCGTGGCGACCGCCATGCCTGCGGCGACGACCTTGTCGAACAAGGTCTGCTGGCCCCACTGGAGGGGTACGAGCCGGCGGTCACCCTCCGTCCAGCCGCCGCCGTGGATCCACACCACGAGGGGCACGGGTCCGGCGGCGCCGGCGGGGACGTGCAGATCGAGGGCCAGCGGACGGTGGCCTCGCACCGCGGCGTAGGTCAGGCCGGTGAACGTCCTCGCCCCGTGCACCTCGGTCCCCGTGAGCGGGGGCAGGAAGGCGGGTGGGGGATAGGGGCCGTCCTCGACCGGTGGCCTCAGGTCGCGCAGCTGCATGGCGCTCAGGATGTCATGACGCCCAGGTGCGTAACCGGCTGCAGACCCGGTCGCTGAACTCTTCGCGCGGCATCGCCTGCAGGCCCTCGCCGTCCGAGGTCGCGTTGATGTAGACCTGATCGGGGGAGAGGTCGGCAAGGTCCTCGGTGCGGAACGCGACCTGCGAGAGCACGCCCTTGACCTGCGAGCTGGCGCCGCCTGCGACATAGCCCCGGCCCGGCTCGACCGTGACCGCAGCACCGCCCCAGGGCTCTGCCGGACCGTCCAGCACGATCTGGCTCGTTCCCGTCACACCGGGCGGGTCGACGGTCCACTCGGCCAGCAGCGCATTGGTCTCGTCGTCGGCCAGACCGTCACGATCGCCGGAGAGGGTGACCTGGAGGGCTCCCGTGTCGCAGGGCTCGACGACCAGCACGGGTGCACCATCGTCGGTGACCGTGACTCCGATCGCCCCCACGACGTCTATGTCTGGTGCTATACATCCACCGAGCGCGCCCGCGGCGACCAGAGTGCCGGCGGCGATGACTGGAGTGCGTCCCATGCCTGATTATGTCGGCGCGAGAGAATTCGTTGCGTACACAACTGGCGCAATCCAACTGCCGAGTAGTCTGCGGACATGGCGAGTTCTCAAGGATTGGGGGCTGACCCGGCCTACCGGCGGTTGATCGATCTGGCTCGGGCGACTGGGGACACCGACTTGGTCAAGGGCATGGAGCACCTCAGCTTCAACTCGCGTTTGGACAAGCCCTTCGTCATCTACGAGAAAACGAGCAGGGTGGGACGTGCCGCCTTTGACGCCTTGAAGCTGCCGACGAGCGGAATCACTGTGCGTCAGGCGATGGACCGAGCTTGTGTTTACGCGGCTGCTCGTGCCGGGCATGGCTATCGGGAGTTTGCCGAGGCGCTCGCCCGGTACATCGAACATGGCTCCATACAGGAAGGCCCGGACGCCTCGGCCTCCTAAGAGGGGTCCCTGAGTCGGGCCAGCCACGATACTCGCGCGCCGATAAGTCACATTATGTAAAGTACCTCCCGCCTGTTGCAACTCTCCTCTTCCCTACCCCGACCTCGCCGTTAGGGCGCTGGCACAGGGGATGGAGACGGGCAGCTCACCAGAGAGATGCCCGCGCACCCAACAACGAGGAGTAGAACGTGACGAGCCAACCCCAGGTCAGCTGGTGCCCCCACTGCATGGACAACACCCCGTTCACTAGAACGACCTCCCAGCGGCGTCTTGACACAGAGGGGTGCCAATACCGGATGCGTCAGCTCAGGATTGCGTCGCCGAGTTTGCGGACGACGTACTGGTTGAGGCTGAGGTGTTCTTCGGCGGCCTTGATTGCGAGCTGGCGGTGAAGTCGTTCGCCGACGCGAAGATTGAACTTGCCCGAATAGGCCCGCGAGGACAGTGGCTCAGGGACCGGCTCGCCGCTGCGGTGCAGATCTTCAGCGACCTCGTCCACCAGCTCGCGGAGGCCGTGCAAGGCCTCGTCCTGCGTGGGAGCGAGCCAAGACAGAGAAGGTAGCTCGAGGCAGGTGGCGACGAACTCCTCGTCCTCGGGAGACCAGCTGACGCGGTACGTGTAGTGCGAGACGTCGGGCATCGTGGTGCTCACTGGGCTACCTCTTTCTTGTCGATCGCTGCCAGGACCTGCGGACCTGGTACGGCTTGGCCTTGCCGTGGTCGTTCTGGATATTCACTCCCGGGTCGCCGGGCCACGGGGTCTTGAACACGGCGTGCGAGCCGCGACTGGTCCTGGGTGGGCCGAAGTAGTGCTCGCACACCTTGGCGAGATCCTCGTACCGGATGTTGCTCGGGTTGGCGCGCATCTGAGCCAGGATCTTCGCAACGCACGGCACGCCCATAACGGTACTACGCGCAGTACCAAGATGCAACGGGCGGCGCGGTCCAGCCGCTGGGTCGCCGTCGCCTCCGCCCAGGCGGACCGCATGGCGTCGGCGCGTCTGCTTAGTTGCGGCAGGTCCTTTCGCCTTCCTTAGGTGCCCGAGGCCATGTAGGCAGCGAGGATGTAGTTGGGGTGGCGGTCGAGGTTCTTGCGGACTCGGTCGTAGCGCAATGCCGGAGGGCAACCGGGAGCCGTTGTACTCGGTCCGGATGTCGTCGAGCTCGGCGCGCAGCACTGCGGGGTCGGTGATCGTGTTCAGGTGCGGCCACTCGGCCTTGACGGTGCCGTTGAGGGACTCGATCCAGGCTTGGTCGGTCGGGGTGGCGGGCCGGCCGAAGTGCTGGGCGATGGCGACCATGGCCATGAACTTGCGGGTGTGGCTGGCGATCATCTGTGACCCGTTGTCGAAGACGGCGAGCAGGATCGGGGTCGCCTCGTCCTCCCCGTCCAGACCCAGTGCCCGCTCCAGGGTCTCGGCCCGGTCCAGGGCCTGCTCTAGCAGGCCCTCGGCGTCCAGTGCCTGCTCGAAAGCTAGGCGGGTGCTGTCGTAGATCCAGATCGAGTTCGGGGTGTAACTCGCCCAGTCCGGGAGCGAGGCGCTGCGCCTCTATCGCTTGCACACTGCTAGCATTGGCGTATGACGACGCTCTATGTTCGAGACGTACCCGCTGATGTGGCAGCGACCCTGAAGGAGCGCGCTGCCGAGGAGGGTAAGTCGCTGTCCGCGTACGTCGTGGCTGAGCTCAGCCGTATCGTCTCGCGACCGACCAACGCCGAGATGGTTCAGCGGCTACGTGATCTCGACCGCGACGAAGGGCCCACCAGCGGTGACATCGTCCAGGCGCTGAGGCGGTCGCGTCAGTGATCGTCGTCGACGCCTCGGCGATGGTCGAGGCCCTGGTGGGACGCGAGGTCGATGAGATGCTGCTCGATGCGTTGGGCGGTGAGGTCGCGGCGCCGCACATCCTCGACGTCGAAGTCCTCTCCGTTCTGCGAGGGCTTGTGCTGGGTCGCAAGCTAGGCGAGCACGCCGCCAGCGCCGCCCGCAACGTCCATTTCGGCTTTGTCATCGACAGGCACGCAACAGCGCCGTTGGCCGAGCGGATATGGGACCTGCGGTCTCAGTACACGAGCTACGACGCCGCCTACATCGCTATGGCGGAGGCGCTTGGGGTGCCGCTCCACACGTGCGACGCGAAGCTCGACAGCGGCGGCCACAACGCGGTCGTACACGTTCACGGACGGACGCACTGAACTGAACGAGAAGCACGTTGTCGTGATCATCAAGCACCCTGGCACGGGCAGCCTGACGAATCCAAGGCGACGACATGCCCCGATCTAATCCCGGAAATCACGTTTCGCGCGAACGGGGTGCACACTGCAGCATCCGTCGGTGCGGCCCCCTTCCCCGCCGGTGGCCGTGCCACGAGCCACTCCCGCCTTCTTTCGGACTGCGCGCGGCCGAGGTCGGCCCTACTGTCGAAGCATGAGCGACATCCTGAGCACCCACCCGTCCACGGACACCTTCGACCTGTCCCAGCTGCGCGCCGCCATCGACGCCCTCAACACGTGCGCCTCGAGCTGCGCGACCTGCGCGGACGCCTGCCTGCACGGCGACCACGTCGAGCACATGGTGCGCTGCATCGACCTGGACAACCAGTGCGCGGCGATCTGCCGGGCCACGGCCGAGATCCTCTCCCGCCCGGCCCCCAACGGCGACTCCTGGCGCAAGGTCGTCGAGGCGTGCATCGCCGTGTGCCGGGAGTGCGCCGACGAGTGCGCCCAGCACGACCACGAGCACTGCCAGCTGTGCGCCGCCGACTGCCGCGCCTGCGCCGACGCCTGCCAGGCGCTGCTGGACGTCGCCTCCTGAGTCGACCCTGCCCTCAGGCCAGCCGCGCGGGGAAGCCACCGGTGGCGACCGGGCCCCAGCGCTGCGGCGTGATGCGAAGCAGCGCCTTGCCCTGGTCGACCATCGCCTGCCGGTACTCCTCCCAGTCGGAGTGCTCCCCCGCGATATTGCGGAAGTACTCCACGAAGGGCTGCACGTCGTCGGCGGCCAGGATCACCTCGACCTCGCCGTCGACCTGCACCCACGCGCCGTCGAAGTCGTCCGAGAGCACGACCACCGATGCCCGCGGGTCCCGCTGGGCGTTCCTCGTCTTGGCACGCTCTGGGTATGTGGCAACCACCAGTCTGCCCGTATCATCCACTCCCCCGTGACGGGTGAGGACTGGACGGTCCCGTCCTTGCGGTAGGTCGTCAGGATCATCCGGTGCCGGGGCCGGACGAAGTCCAGCAGCCCGGCGAGGTCCACGTCCGTGTTCGTCGCGATCGTCCTGGCCATGGGCCCACGGTAGACCGGCGTCAGGTCCAGGTCTTGCTCAACGGCATGAGCGCCGCCACGTCCGGCTCGAAGCGCAGCTCCTGCGGGCTCCAGCAGTCGTCACGCAGCGTGGCGATCTCCGAACGGCACCCCGGGCAACGCAGGTTGGGCCCGTCGAGCCCGTCGTCCGCGCAGCACCCGTGGTGGCGGGCCGCGTCCTCGTGCGGGACGAGGTCGAGGCCGTCGTCGATATGGGTGACCAGGCACCCCACGGTCCCGACCGTCGCGCCCGTGGCGTCGCGGCCGATGCCCACGGGGTCTACCGCCACGTAGCCCACCGGGACCGTCGGGTCGTAGCCCTCGCCCCCTGCTCGGAGCTCCGGCTGCGGCATCTCGGGCAGCGGGTAGACCTCCCGGCTCAGGGCGCGGCCGCACCGGCGGCAGCCCACCACCTGCTTCTCGCTCACGATCCCGTCCCGGGAGCTCCCTCCCCGGGCTGCGAGCCGTCATAGCCCTCGATCACGATGATGTCGGAGACCGCGGCGGGCAACCGGTGCGCCATCGCCTCGGCATACTCCGGCGACCGGTAGCACTCCAGCGCCGTGGCGTAGTCGTCGAACTCGATGACCACGTTGCGCGACCTCGATTCCCCCTCGACCGCCTCGAAGGTGCCGCCACGGACCAGGAAGCGAGCCCCATACCGGGAGAAGGCCGCCGCATTGGCCTCGACGTAGCGCCGGTAGGCGGCCTCGTCCTGCACCTCGACCCGTCCGATCCAGTAACCCTTGGCCATACCCGCAGACTAGACGTCTATCGTCGAGCCATGGCGACCATCTTCACCAAGATCATCGAGGGCGAGATCCCCGGCCAGCTCGTGCACGCCGATGACGTGTGCGCGGCGTTCATGGACATCGAGCCGCTCACCCCCGGCCACGTGCTGCTCGTCCCGCGCGCCGAGATCGACCACTGGATCGACCTCGACGACGACACCACCGCCCACCTGATGTCCGTCGCCCGGCGCATCGGGCAGGCCCAGATGGAGGTCTTCGGGCGCGAGCGGATCGGCCTCGTCATCCAGGGCTTCGAGGTGCCGCACGCCCACATCCACCTCTTCCCCGCCGACGACATGGGCGACTTCGACGCAGACCGGCGCGGACCCCGCTCCCCCGAGGCCCTCGCCACCGACGCGGACGCGATCCGCGCCGCGCTCGGCCGCGCCTGAGGGACGAAGCCCGGACCGGCCCCTATCCTGCTGCGAACGGCTGCAGAGGAGAACTCCCATGACCGGTCAGCCCCGGGAGCACCGCACCGCCGACCTCGACGACGAGGCCGCGCGCTACCACCGTGAGGTCTACGACTGGGACTCCCCGGACTACCCCGAGGAGATGCACGGACGCGGGCTCGACTTCGGCCTGCTCCTGCTGCGCCTCACGTCCCTGCTGCTGCTCCCCCACGGGATCGCCAAGGCCTCCGACATGGCTGCCTTCACCCGCGCCGTCGACTCCAACGTCATCGGCGCCCAGGCCCCCGAGCTGTTCGCCTGGCTGGTGATGCTGGGTCAGGTCGCGCTCCCCATCCTGCTGGCGGTAGGGTTGTTCACCCGGCCCGCGGCCTTCCTGTGCGCCGCGATGATGTCGGCGATCTGGGCGCTCGCCGTGGCCTCCCGCCTCGACTACACCCTCCTGTCGGAGACCGGCGGTCTGACGGGCGAGAACGCACTGCTCTTCGTCGCGCTGCCGCTCGCGCTCGCCTTCACCGGTGCCGGCCGCTGGTCCCTGGACTCGATGCGCACCGACGGACGTCCGTAGCAGCGTTCGTTAGGCTCCCCGGGTGCAGTGCGACTACTTCGACGCCGGTGCGTGCCGCTCGTGCACGCTCATGGGGGTCGGGTATGCCGCACAACTCGCCTCCGCCTCCGCGCACCTGCGTGAGCTGCTGGGCGCCCACGTGCCGGACGGTGCCTGGCTGGCCCCCTTCGCCGGCCCGGAGGAGGGCTTCCGCAACAAGGCCAAGCTCGTGGTCGGCGGGACCAAGCACTCCCCCACGCTCGGCATCCTCGACGAGCACGGGCTCGGGGTGGACCTGCGCCACTGCGGCCTGCACGAGCCCGGCCTGGCCGCGGCGATCCCGGTGCTGGCGGACCTGGTCGGCGCGGCGGGGCTGACCCCCTACGACGTCCCGACCCGCCAGGGTGAGCTCAAGCACCTCCTGGTCACCCACTCCCCCGACGGGGAGCTGATGGTCCGCTTCGTGCTCCGCTCCCCCGGCCAGCTCCGCCGCGTCACCGAGCTGCTCCCCCTGCTCGGTGAGCGGCTGCCCGGCACCCGCGTGGCGAGCGTGAACCTGCAGCCCGAGCACAAGGCCGTGCTCGAAGGACCCGAGGAGATCGTCCTGACCCCGCGGGAGACCCTGCCGATGAGGGTCAACGACATCACGCTCCACCTGCGCACCCGCAGCTTCTTCCAGACCAACACCACGGTCGCGGCCGGCCTCTACGCCCAGGCCCGGGACTGGGTCGCGGACGCCTCACCCCGCAGCGTGTGGGACCTCTACTGCGGCGTCGGGGGCTTCGCCCTCCACCTCGCCGCGCCCGGCCGTGAGGTGCTCGGGATCGAGCAGTCGCACGAGGCGGTGCTCAGCGCCCGGCAGAGCGCGGCCGAGCACGGGATCGAGGCGAGCTTCGAGACCGGGGACGCGACCACATACCTGCAGGAGAGGACGGCGCCCGAGCTGGTCGTCGTCAACCCGCCCCGGCGCGGGATCGGTCCCCTGGCCGACTGGCTGGAGGGTTCAGGCGTGCGACGGGTCGTCTACTCCAGCTGCAACCCGCGGACCCTCGCAGACGACCTGGCGCGCATGCCCACCTTGCGGGTGAGGCATGCGCGCCTGTTCGACATGTTCCCCCAGACCCACCACCACGAGGTGATGGTGGACCTGGAGCGGGTGGGTTGACCCGGGTGGGTCCTAGTTGAGGGCGGCGAGGGCCGCGTCGTAGTCGGGCTCCTCGGTGACCTCGTCGACCAGCTGGGTGTAGACGACCTTGCCGGTCTCGTCGACCACCACGACGGCGCGGGCCAGCAAGCCCTCCATCCGACCGTCGGTGATCTTGACGCCGTAGTCCTCGCCGAAGCTGCTGCGGAAGGCGGAGGCGGCGGTGACGTTCTCGATCCCCTCGGCGCCGCAGAAGCGGGCCTGGGCGAAGGGCAGGTCCTGGGAGGCGCAGACGACGGTGGTGTTGTCCAGGCCGGCGGCGAGCTCGTTGAACTTGCGCACCGACGCGGCGCAGGTGCCGGTGTCCAGGCTGGGGAAGATGTTGAGGATCACGCGGCGGCCGGCGAGCTCGTCGCTGGTGACCTCACCCATGTCGGTGCCGACGAGGGTGTAGGACGGCGCCTCGGAGCCCACGGAGGGCAGCTCGCCGGCGGTGGTCAGGGGGTTTCCCTTGAAGGTGATGGTGGCCATGCCCTCGTTTCTACCACTGATGAGACAATGGACCCAGCCCACCGGAGGACGACGAGGAAGTTGGACAACGATGACGAACACCTTCAATGCGGTGCCTGATGCCAATGTCGTGCACAGCACGGCCTTCCTGGAGCTGGAGCAGCCGCAGGAGCGTCTCGAGCAGATCATCGAGGAGGCCCAGTTGCACCGTGGGTCCCTCCGCGAGCAGGACGGCTACACCATCCCCTTCCGCGAGGGCGGTTCGGTCCGGATCCGCATCGTCAACCGCGAGCCCGCCGGCCTGCAGTTCAGCGTCAACGCCCCCACCGAGGAGCGTCAGGCCCACATCCAGGAGGTCATCGCCGAGGAGATCGTCTCCGCCCTCGGCGACGGCACCGCCGACCTGGAGTGGCAGCCCGGCCAGTGAACGTCCGGGAGACCCCGGGTCCGTCCGTGGAGGCCACGCACCTCTACTCGAAGGGCTCGGGGTCTCCTGCACCCACCCGGACCACCTCGGCGTAGCCGGAGGACAGGTCCACGACGGTCGTCGGCTCGCACCCCGTCTGGTCACCGTCGATGACGACGTCGACCACGTGGTCGAGGGCCTCCTTGACCTCCCAGCCGTGGTCCAGCGGCTCCTGGTGCCCCGGCAGCAGCAGCGTGCTGGTCAGCAGCGGCTCACCCATCTCGGCGAGCAGGGCACGGCAGACGGGATGGTCCGGGATGCGGACACCGACGGTCTTCTTCTTCGGGTGCAGCAGGCGCTTGGGGACCTCCGAGGTCGCGGGCAGGATGAAGGTGTAGCTGCCCGGCGTCGCCGCCTTGACGGCCCGGAAGACCGCGTTGTCGAGCTGGACCAGTTGCCCCAGCTGGGCGAAGTCGGCGCACATCAGCGTGAAGTGGTGCTTCTCGTCCAGGCGGCGGATGTCGATGATCCTCGCCTTGGCGTCCGGGTCGCCCAGACGCGCACCGAGGGTGTAGCAGGCGTCCGTCGGGAAGGCGGCCAGCCCACCTCCCCGCAGCACCTCGGCCACCCTGCTGATCAGCCGGGGCTGGGGGTCGACGGGGTGGATGTCCAGGAAGGTCGCCATGCACCGACTCTAGCCACCCGGGCAGGTCCGCATCGGGAAGATCGCCCTCAGGCGGACGCGTCCTTCGTCACCGCGTCCAGGAAGTAGCGCAGCGTCGCGGTGAAGACCTTGGGCTGCTGGGAGTGCACCCAGTGCCCGGCCCCCTTGATCGTCACCAGCCGGGTGGAGGGGAACAGCGCCCGCATCGTCGGGGCCTGCTCGTCGGTGACATAGGGAGACTCGTCGCCGGCGATCCACAGCACGGGCCCGTCGAAGACCCGATCCTGGTGCGGGATGTCGTCGATGATGACCGGCAGGTCCGACAGCAGCAGGTCCAGGTTGGGCTGCCAGGAGAAGGTCCCCGCGTCGCGGTCGCGGCGCAGGTTCTGGAGGAGGAATCCGCGCAGGGTCGGCTGGGGCACGTCCTTGGCCAGCGCCCGGTCTGCGTCACCCAGGCTCTCCAGCGCGTCCAGGTCGATCTTCTTCAGCGCGCCCAGGAGGAACTCGAACTCGCTGGCCGACCCCGACCCGGTGGGGCTGATGTCGACCACCACGAGCGAGGCCAGCAGCTCGGGCGCGGTCAGCGCCAGCATCATGGCGACCTTGCCGCCCATCGAGTGCCCCACCAGGTGCACCGGCAGGTCGTCGGGGACGGTGCTGCGCAGGTGCTCGGCCAGGGCCTCGGCCATCTGGGCGTAGTCCACGTGATCGGTCCAGTCGGAGGCGCCGTGGTTGGGCAGGTCGACCATCAGCGCCCGGTAGCCGGGCTGCAACGCCTTGGCGATCCCCGAGAAGTTGCGTCCCCGCCCGAAGAGCCCGTGGGCGAAGACGACCAGCGGCCCCTCCTTGCCGACCATCGTGCTGCGCAGGCGGGTGACGGGCTGGCTGGTGCTCACCGGACGAGCCTACGTGCCGGGTCCGTCTGCGCCCATGACGGGCCGGGCCACGCCGGGTCAGGTCTTCAGCCAGCGCTGCATCGACGTGGTCTGGAGCTTGTGCACGAAGCCGACCTGCTCGTAGAGCCGCGTGGCTCCCGAGGGGTTCTCCGAGTCGACGCCGAGCTCGATCACGTCGTAGTCGCCGGACCGGGTCGCCAGGTCGATCGTGCGCAGCAGGGCGGCCGGGGCCAGGCCCCTCCCCCGCGCCTCCCGCACGGTGCCGACGATATCGACGTAGAGCTCCCGGTCGACCCACTCGCTGCAGATCACGTAGGCCAACGCCGCGCCTGCGTCGTCCAGGGCGACGGTGGAGACCTCGCCGCGACGTGAGCTCCCGCGCCAGTTGTCGTGCCAGGCCTGCTCGGACTGGGCCCCTGAGCCCCAGTGGTCCCGGAAGGCGTCGTTGTGGGCCAGGCGGATGGGCTCCTCGTGCTCGTCGGTCGGGCTGAGCAGCTGCACGCCCTCGACCTCGGGCACGGTGACTGCTCCGGTCAGGGGCCGGGTCAGCTCGTTGTAGAAGCGCACGGTCTCATAGCCGCGGTGCCTCAGCAGGCGCTCGGCGCCGGAGCCCACCAGTCCTCCGGAGGCGCGCAGGTATGCGGCACGCGCACCGTGGTGCCGCTCCCCCACCAGCTCTTCGGCCCGGGGCTCCATCCGGTCCATGAGCTCCCGTCCCAGGCCCTGGCCCCGGTATCCCTCCCGGACGCCGCCCGAGACCCAGCCACGCCCGTTGCCCTCGTTGTCGGGGGTGGTCGGGACACCCACCTCGGCGAAGCCGACCAGCGTCTCGCCGTCCCACACCCCGACGGAGTCGCGCTGCGGATCGAAGCCGGACCGCCCCATGTCGTGGGCGACGTCCTCCTCGCGGAAGAACTCCTCGGTGCCGTCGACGGTGGCCAGGTGGTTGACCAGCTCGGTGATGGCGGGGACGTCCTCCAGCGTCAGAGGGGCCCATCGGTGGTCGGAACGGGACGGATCCATGGGCCAAGTCTCAGACAGGTCGGCGCGCCCCGCCAAACGCATTTCCTGGTCTGCGACGATGGGCCGTCATGGAGGAGTTGTGGCACTACGTCGGCATCACCGGCCCCGGTGCGGTGGGCGTGGTGATCAGCACCGTGGTGATCTACTTCGTCTTCGGCGCGGTGCTGCGGCTGTGGGGCCAACGTCTCTGGTCGAGCCCGCGGAGCCTGGACCTGGCCGTGGTGACGGTCCTGGGCGCGATCGTGGGTCGCTCCACCATGGGCCACGTCCCCACCCTGGCCGGGGGTCTGCTGGCGCTGGGGACGCTGGCGATGCTCGAGCTGGTCTTCCGCGGTCTGCGCCGGCTCCCCCTCCCCCGGCTGCGCAAGCCTTCCAGCAGCGGGCGGGCGATGGTGCTCGCCGTCGACGGCAAGGTCCGCAACGACGCCCTGGCCAGGTCCGGCCTCACGCTGCCGATGCTGTGGAGCGCGCTGCGCCAGGCCGGGGTGAGCCACCCCTCCCAGACCTCCCTGGTCGTGCTCGAGCCCAATGGCCGGATCTCGGTGCTCCGCGCGGGCCAGCCGGTCCATCCCCGGGCGCTGCTCGGGGTCCGCGGAGCGCACACGGTGCAGCAGCAGCTGCGTGAGGCCGGTCTCCTGCACACCGACGCCGCCACCTTCGTCCCCCCGGACGCCCCGCCGGTGACCTCAGGCGGTGGCTCGAGCGCCCCGACCCCCGCCGCGGACGGCGTAGGCGGCGATCCCGGCCAGCACCAGGACGGCCCCGCCCAGCACGGAGCCGACCGGTAGCGACACCGCGAGCAGCAGACACCCGACCAGGCCGACGACCGGGACGACGCCCCCGAGCTTCCACTCGTGCCGGAGGGTGAACGCCGAGGCGTTGGCCACGGCGTAGTAGAGCAGCACCCCGAAGCTGGAGAAGCCGATGGCGCCTCGCAGGTCGGCGAACAGGACCACGATCAGGACCGCCACGCCCACCACGAGCTCGGCCACCCGCGGGATGGCGTCCGGGCCGGCCACGGTGGCCACGACCTTGGGCAGGTGCCCGTCGCGGGCCATCGCCAACGAGGTGCGGGAGATCCCCAGCACGAGGTTGAGGAGTGCTCCCAGCGCTGCCAGCCCGGCCACGATCCGGATCACCCAGGCCCATCCCGGGCCCCACACCGCCGCGGCCGTGGCGGCGACCGGGGCCTCCGAGGCCGCGGCGCCCTCCGGGCCGAGGACCCCGAGCACGGTGAGCCCGACGAAGAGGTAGACGACCAGCACCGCGCCCAGGGCGATCACGACGGCCCGCGGGATGACGCGCTCCGGCTCACGGACCTCCTCGCCGAGGGTGGCGATGCGGGCATAGCCGGCGAAGGCGAAGAAGAGCAGACCGGCCGCCTGGAGCACACCCAGCCACGGCAGGTCCAGGCCGCTGAGGACCGTCCCCTCCCCCGCCCCGGGCCCGAGGGGACCGAGCACATGGTCGGCGCGCCACCGCATACCCTCCGCCCGTGGCCAGAGCGCGGAGAGGCCGACGCCCAGGAGGGCGCAGCCGACGACGCTCACGATGACCTTGGAGGCGCTCACCGAGCGCTGGACCCCCATGAGGTTGAGCGCGGTGACGAGGATGACCGCAGCGACCGCCGCGAGGCGGGCTGCGTCGGGCACCAGGTAGGCGCCCACGACCATGGCCATCGCGGCGCAGGATGCGGTCTTGCCGATGACGAAGCACCATCCGGCAAGGTAGCCCCAGAACGGTCCCAGCCGTTCGCGGCCGTAGACGTAGGTGCCGCCTGCCGAGGGATAACGTGCGGCCAGCGCCGCCGAGGAGAGGGCGTTGCAGACGGCCACGACGGCCGCGAGGAGCAGCGCGACGAGGACGAGGCCACCCGCGCTGGCGGCGGCAGGGGCCCAGACGGCGAAGACACCGGCCCCGATCATCGAGCCCAGGCCGATGGTGACGGCGTCACCCAGCCCGAGGGTGCGCCGCATCGTGTCCGCCACGGAGGCCGCTCAGTCCATCTCGTAGGTGACCGGGGTCGGCAGCAGCACCGTGCGCGACACGGTGCAGAGCCGGTCCCGCGACATGGCCACGGCCTCCGGCAGCCGGGCCCGGGCCGCGTCCCCCTCCTCCCCCTCGGGGAAGGTGACCGAGACCTGGACGGTGATCGGCCCCATGTGGTTGCCCTGCTCGTCGCGGACCTTCTCCCCGCCCGCGGTCATCGTGAAGGAGGCAGGCTCGGCCAGGCGGGAGGTGAGCATGTCGATGTCGATCGCCGAGCAGCCCGCGATCGCGGTCAGGAGCAGCTCGACGGGGGTGAAGTCGGTGCTCTCACCGCCGGAGCCGAAGGTGAGGGTGCCGCCCCGGGCGTTGGTCGCCTCATAGGTGGTCGGGCCGGTCCGGGTCAGGGAGACAGCACGGTGCGCGTCGGTCATGGCCCCCAGTGTGTCAACCGCGGGCGGCTCCCGCACCAGGGGTGTCTTCGGGATCGATCTGGGGCATGGGCCAGGTGTGCACGGGGGCGTTGTCTTCGCTGTGCTCGATGTAGAGGTCGAACATCCGGCGCAGCGCCTCCTGGCGGCTGTGGCCGGCCGCCTCGAAGGCCTCGGTGACGGCGATCTGCCAGCTCGCGCCGTTGGTCCGGGTGCGGCAGCGACCCTCGATGACCGACAGATAGTGGCTGCGGACCTCGCGGCGCAGGCCGAGCGCGGCCAGCCCGTCGTCGGCGACCGAGAGCAGATGGTCGGCGATGAGGTCGACGGCCGAGATCTTGCCCAGGCCCGGCCAGGTGTGGACGCTGGTGATGCCGTGCTTGGCGGCGTCGGTGAAGTTCCGCTCCGCGTCCGAGAAGGGCATCTTGGTCCAGATCGGACGCCCGCTGGCGGTCATGGACTCCAGCAGCCCGTAGTAGAAGCAGGCGTTGGCGACCATGTCGATCGCGGTCGGCCCGGCCGGCAGGACGCGGTTCTCCACGCGCAGGTGCGGGACACCCTGGCTCGTGTCGTAGATCGGGCGGTTCCACCGCCACACGGTGCCGTTGTGCAGCTTCAGGTCGGCGAGGGACGGGGTGCCGCCGGCCTCCAGGATGGCGATGGAGTCCTCGTCGGAGCGCTCGGGCAGCAGGGCCGGGAAGGACCGGACGTTCTCCTCGAAGAGGTCGAAGATCGAGGTGATCCAGGAGCGACCGAAGTAGGCGCGGGGGCGCACGCCCTGGTGCTTGAGCTCGACCGAGCGGGTGTCGGTCATCTGGGTGAAGAGCGGGATGCGGGTCTCGGCCCACAGTCGACGGCCGAACAGATAGGGGCTGTTGGCCCCGATCGCGATCTGCAGGCTGGAGATGATCGAGGCGGCGTTCCAGTAGACCGGGAAGTCCTGGGGGGTCACCTGCTGGTGGAGCTGGACCGAGGTGCAGCCCGACAGCGGTCCGATCGTGTCGTGATAGCTGCTGATCTCCTCCCCCGTGGGGCCTTGGATCTCCAGCTCGAAGCCTTCGCCGCGCTCGCGGACCAGGGCGTCGTTGAGCGCCTTGTAGCGGACGCCGTCGGAGAGCCAGGGCCGGTCGAACTGCTCCGCCTCCAGGGTCGGCATGATGCCGATGGCCACCACCTTGGCGTCGCAGGAGCGGGCGGCGTCGCCGGCCCGGCGCAGGGACTGGGACAGCCATCGCTCCAGCCGGACCGCCTGGTCCCCGGCCATCGGACGGGGCGGGACGTTCATCTCGATGTTGTAGCGGCCGACCTCGGTCTGGAAGTCCTCGTCGGTGATCTCCTCGAGCACCTCCGCGTTGACCAGCGCGGGCGACAGATCGTCCTGGTCGACGAGGTTGAGCTCGATCTCCAGACCCATCTGCGGTCGGGTGAAGTCGAACCGGGATCCTTCGAGCATCCGCTCGAAGACGTCAAGGTCCTGCAGGACCTTGTGCCTGAACTCCAGGCGCTGCTCCCGCGTGAAGATGCTCCGGCTGACCTCTTGACCCATGCAGTGATACAAGCACATCGGGGGCGTTCACGCCTCCGACCCGGACCGCGAGTTCGCAGGTCCGGGCCGGTCGGGGCGTGGTGGGTCGGTCGCGGAGATGCGCCCCCGCGCGTGCGATCACTCCTCGAAGGCCTCCGGCGGAGGGCAGGAGCAGACCAGGTTGCGGTCGCCAAAGACACCGTCGATGCGTCGCACGGCGGGCCAGTACTTGCGGGCCGGGTCCACGCCGGGCGGGAAGGCGGCCTGCATCCGGTCGTAGGGGTGATTCCAGTCCCCGCTGGCGATCGACAGCGCGGTATGGGGCGCGTGCCGCAGGACGCTGTCCTCGACGCCGTTGGCGGCCGCCTTGTCGGCCTCCTCCCGGATCGCGATCATCGCGTCGATGAAGCGGTCCATCTCACCCAGGTCCTCGGACTCGGTGGGCTCGACCATCAAGGTGCCGGCGACCGGGAAGGACATCGTCGGGGCATGGAAGCCGTAGTCGATGAGACGCTTGGCGACGTCGTCGACGGTCACGCCCGTCTCCTTGGTCAGGGGACGCAGGTCCAGGATACACTCGTGCGCCACGAGGTCGTTGTTGCCGGTGTAGAGGACCGGGTAGTGGCCCTTGAGCCGGGCGGCGACGTAGTTGGCGTTGAGCACCGCGACCTGCCCGGAACGGGTCAGGCCCGCGCCACCGGTGAGGCGGATGTAGGCCCACGGGATCTGCAGGATGCCGGCCGAGCCGTAGGGCGCGGCCGAGATCGGTCCCGGACCGCTGTCGGGTCCGGCCTCGGCGTCCAGCGGGTGGTTGGGCAGGTAGGGGGCGAGGTGCTCCCGGACCGCGACCGGGCCGACGCCGGGGCCACCACCGCCGTGCGGGATGGTGAACGTCTTGTGCAGGTTGAGGTGGCTGACGTCACCGCCGAACTCGCCGGGCTTGGCGATGCCGAGCAGGGCGTTGAGGTTGGCCCCGTCGACGTAGACCTGCCCGCCGGCCTCGTGGACCAGCTCGCACAGCTCGGTGATGGTCTCCTCGTAGACGCCATGCGTCGAGGGATAGGTGACCATGATCGCGGCCAGGTTGTCCCGGTGCTGGTCGATCTTGGCCTTGAGGTCGTCGATGTCGATCTCGCCCTCGGCCGTGCTCTTGACCACGACGACCTTGAGGCCGGCCATCACGGCGCTGGCCGCGTTGGTGCCGTGCGCGCTGGCGGGGATCAGGCAGATGTTGCGCTGGTCGTCGCCGTTGGCCAGGTGGTACTTGCGGATCGCCAGGAGACCGGCGAACTCGCCCTGGGCGCCGGCGTTGGGCTGGATGCTGACCTGGTCGTAGCCGGTGATCTCCACGAGCATGTCGCACAGCTGGCGGATCAGCTCGCGGGAGCCCTCGGTCTGGTCGAGCGGGGCGAAGGGGTGCAGCGTGCCGAACTCGGTCCAGGTGATGGACTCCATCTCGGTCGTCGCGTTGAGCTTCATCGTGCACGAGCCGAGCGGGATCATCCCGCGGTCGAGGGCGTAGTCCTTGTCGGACAGCGACCGGATGTAGCGCAGCATGGCCGTCTCGGAGCGGTAGGTGTTGAAGACCGGGTGGGTCAGGTAGTCCTCGTCACCACGGGTCAGCCCGCCCAGGCCCGGCTCGTCCACCATCGGGATCGACTCGGGAGCCTCCACGCCGAAGGCTCCGGCCACGACCTGCAGGTCGGCCAGGGTGGTCATCTCGTCGGTGGACAGCAGCACCGTGTCGGCGTCGACCTGCCAGAGGTTGATGCCGCCCTCCCGTGCGGCGGCCAGCACGTCGGTGGCCTTGCCGGGGACCGTGACGGAGAGGGTGTCGAAGTAGTCCTCCCCCGCCAGCTCCAGCCCGCCGCCCGTGAGCGCGTCGGCCAGCGCCACGGCCTTGGCGTGCGTCTCGAGCGCGATCCGGCGCAGACCCTCGGGACCGTGCCACACCGCATACATCGAGGCCATCACGGCGAGCAGCACCTGGGCGGTGCAGATGTTGCTCGTGGCCTTCTCCCGGCGGATGTGCTGCTCGCGGGTCTGGAGGGCCAGCCGGTAGGCCTGGTTGCCGTCGGCGTCCTTGCTCACGCCCACGAGGCGGCCGGGCATGGTGCGCTCCAGCCCGGAGCGGACGGCGAGGTAGCCGGCGTGCGGGCCGCCGAAGCCGAGCGGGACGCCGAAGCGCTGGGTGGTGCCGACGGCGACGTCCGCGCCCCAGGAGCCCGGGGAGGCCAGAAGGGTCATGGCGAGCAGGTCGGCCGCGGCGGTGACGAGCGCGCCGGCCGCGTGGGCGGCCTCGGTCAGCGCCCGGAAGTCGCGGATCAGACCGTCGGCGCCGGGGTACTGGACCAGGACGCCGAAGACGTCCTGGTCGCCGGCGGCCACGCGCAGGGAGGCCTCGTCGGTGACCGACGTGACGTCGGCGACCACGACGGGGAAGCCGACCGCCTCGGCGCGGGCCTGGACGACGGAGAGGGTCTGGGGCAGGACGTGCTCGTCCACGAGCAGGACCGCGTCCTGGGCGACCTTGCTGGTGCGGCGCATCAGCGCCATGGCCTCGGCGGCGGCCGTGCCCTCGTCGAGCATGGAGGCACCGGCGATGTCGAGGCCGGTCAGGTCGGTGACCATCGTCTGGAAGTTGAGGAGGGCCTCCAGCCGGCCCTGGGAGATCTCCGGCTGGTAGGGGGTGTAGGCGGTGTACCAGGCGGGGTTCTCGAGGATGTTGCGCAGCACCACCGGCGGGGTCTGGGTGCCGTAGTAGCCCAGGCCGATCATGGGGGTCAGGACCTGGTTGCGGGAGGCGAGCTCGCGCAGCTCGGCGATCACCGCCTGCTCGCTGGGGGCGGCCGGCAGGTCGAGCGGTCGCGTGGTGCGGATCGCGGCCGGGACGGCGGCGTCGACCAGGGACTCGAGGCTGTCGTAGCCCAGGGTCGAGAGCATGTGCTCGACGTCGCTGTCGCGGGGGCCGATGTGGCGGCCGACGAACTCGGCCAGGACGATGTGGTCCAGCTCCGGGCTGTCGTCGGTCACGACGGTCGCGGCGTCGGTCGCGGCGCTGGGGGCGGTCTGGTCAGTCATTGCAACTCCTAGGGACAAGGGTCACTACCCTCCCCCTCTGTCCGCCCGCGTCCGCGCAGAGCGTTCCAGAGTTGCCTGACCCGCGTGGTCCTGGTCGCCTGAGAGCTTGTCGGGGAAGATTGCCCCTTCGGCGCCCCACTCGGAGGTGGAGTCTCTCCCACGCGGGGTCGACGGCTCCGCCCAACCTATCAGGCTGGCACGTGCCGCGCGATCGTTGCCGCGCGCCCCCAAGCACGTCACCTCGTGGTGGCGCGGAAGGGCGTGGAAGGGCTTGGTCAGGAGGTGCGGCGGGCGCGGCGGCGGGCCGACAGCTCGTCGCCGGGGTGGTCCACGATCTCATCCTCGGCGCGCTCGTTGGGCAGCTCGGCGAGCTGGCCCTCGACCTCGTGCCAGACCTTGCCGACGGCGATGGCGAAGACGCCCTGGCCGCCACGGACGAGGTCGATGACCTCGTCGTCGCTGGTGCACTCGTAGACGCTGGCACCGTCGCTCATGAGGGTGATCCGGGCGAGGTCGTGCACGCCGCGCTCACGCAGCGCCGAGACGGCGACGCGGATCTGCTGCAGCGAGATGCCGGTGTCGAGCAGGCGCTTGATGATCTTCAGCACGAGGATGTCGCGGAAGCTGTAGAGCCGCTGGGTGCCCGAGCCGCTGGGGTTGCGGACAGAGGGCTCGAGCAGACCCGTGCGGGCCCAGTAGTCGAGCTGGCGGTAGGTGACGCCGGCAGCGCCGCAGGCGGTCGGTCCGCGGAAGCCGATGGTCTCATCCATCACGGGAGTGTCCTGGGTGAACAGGACGCCCTGGGTGGGGCTGTCGACCCGGCCGGCTCCGGCCTGTCCGGGTGCGTCTGCGCCAGCGCTCACCGTTCCTCCTCGTGCGTCGTGCTCATGTGACTCGTGTGACTCATGAGACTGATGTGTGCTGTGTGCACACCCTGACGGTATGCGGCGGCACGGGGGTGGTCAACGACCGACGCGCCGGGGTCGCCTGCGACCTTGACCATCGGGGCCGTGTGCACACCGGCCGGGCCCCTTCCGGTCATGGCTCCCCCGCCTCTCGGCCGCCGTGGCCCTCCCCGGGCTGCTCGTGCTCGAAGTCCTCGGCCGAGACCTGGTCGAGGAACTCGCGGAAACGCTCCACCTCGTCGTCCTCCTCGACGGCCATGGTGATGCCCACCTCGTCGAGGAGCTCCTCCGGGGCCAGGATCGGCGTGACCGTGCGCAGCGCCAGGGCGATGGCGTCGGAGGGTCGGCAGGAGACCACGGTGCCTCCGTCGAAGTGCAGCTCGGCGTAGAAGACGCCCTCGTCGAGGGAGGTGATGTGGACCGCCTCCAGCTGACGGCCGAGCTCGCGGATCACCTGGGCGAAGAGGTCGTGGGTCAGCGGTCGCGGCGGCTCGACGCCCTGCTCGGCATAGGCGATCGCGGTGGCCTCGGGCGCGCCGATCCAGATCGGCACGTAGCGCATGCCATCGCGCTCACGCAGCAGCACGATCGGGCTGTTGGTGGGCATCTCGACCCGTACGCCGAGCACGTCGAGGGTGATCACCCCACCCAGGGTACCGGGCCGGTCAGCCTCCGGCGAGGCCCGAACGCACCAGGGCCACGTGCAGGGCGAGCATCGTGGACAGCAGCTCGGCCTCGATCTCCTGTGGATCCGGCCCGTCGACACCTCGGGCGTGCCTGCGGCGGGCCGGCTCGAGCACCTGCTGGGCCAGACCGATCTCGCGGTCGGCGCCGATGCGGAAGGAGCGCAGGTGCCGCGCCTCCATCCCGTAGCGCGACAGCGCCGCCGCGGCGGTGGCGACGTCGAGGTCGTCGGCGTGGTGCCGCCCGGTCGCGTCCGTGCGCAGCAGGCCGTAGGCCTTGAGCTGGGCGTAGGCGCCGGTGTCCAGGCCGGTGCGCTCGCGCAGCTCGGACGGTGTGAGCCGCACCGCGCGGCGGCGGCGCAGGGCGCTGGCGCTGAAGTCGGCCACCGGGGCTCTGCGGCCCTCGGGGCCGCCGGCGGTGGCGCTGCCGGTCCGGGCGCCGCCGTCGCCGGGCTCCCCTGTGGCCGCGGGGTCGTCGGTCTCGCCCGACCCCGACGTGGTCAGCCCGGGGACGTCCAGGCCCTGGTCCAGACGGTCCAGGGCCTCGCGGATCACCTTGAGCGGCCAGAAGCGGTCGCGCTGGGCGGCGAGGATGAATCGCAGGCGCGCCCGGTCGGCGTCGTTGAACAGCCGGTAGCCGGAGGCTCGCCGCTCCGGCGAGATGAGTCCCTCGGTCTCCAGATAACGGATCTTGGAGACGGTGAGGTCGGGGAACTCGGGCTGGAGCTCACGCAGGACGGCCCCGATGGAGATCCCGTCGGGGCCGTGCTGCTCCGCGCGTGCTGCCGAGGTCACGACCGGGCGCGGTAGTAGACCAGACGGAACTTGCCGATCTGCACCTCGTCGCCGACCTGGAGGGCCTGGTCGTCGATGCGCTGCCGGTTGACGTAGGTCCCGTTGAGGGATCCCACGTCGCGGACGCGGTAGCCCTCACCGTCACGGGCGAAGACCGCGTGCCGACGGGACACCGTGACGTCGTCCAGGAAGATGTCGCTGTGCGGGTGGCGCCCGGAGCTGACCTCCTCGGCGTCCAGCAGGAAGCGGGCGCCGGTGTTGGGCCCGCGCAGCACGATCAGCAGCGCGGTGCCGGGGCGGAGCGCGTCGACGGTGCGCTGGTCCTCCGGCGAGAGCCGGGGCAGCTCGTCGTCGAAGGTGTACTCGGCCGCCGACAGGTCTGCGCCGCGCTGGAGTCGTGCGGTCGCCGGGTCGTTGCCGAGATCGTGGTGCTCGGGGTCACGGTCGCTCACGGGCTGACCTTCCTGGGTGTGCGTGGATCGGGCCCTCACTGTAGTGCAGGGTCCGGACGGATGTGCTTGGCGCTCAGTCGAGCTGGGCCTCGTAAGAGGCGGAGTCCATCAGTCCGTCGAGCGCCGAGGCGTCCTCCAGCTTGATCTCGTACATCCAGCCCTCGCCGTAGGTGTCGGTGTTGAGCAGCTCGGGAGTGTTATCGAGCGCGTCGTTGGTGCCCACCACCTCGCCCGCGACCGGGGCGTAGATGTCGCTGACCGACTTGGTCGACTCGACCTCTCCCACGGAGTCGCCCACCGCGACGGTGTCACCCACGGACGGCAGCGAGACGTAGACGACATCGCCCAGCGCGTCCTGGGCGTAGGCCGTGATCCCCACGCGGGCGACCCCGTCGCCCATGTCGCGGACCCACTCGTGGTCGGAGGTGTAGCGCAGGTCGTCGGGGTACTGAAGGGTGCTCATCGCTCTCCTCGTGATCGTCGCTGGCGGTGGCGGCGCTGCCACGTCGTGTGTGCCAGCCCTACCCTATGCGTTGCCGGTCCGGCCTGACTAGGGCAGGGCGGTCACTGCTCGGCGGTCGGCGAGACCGGCGTGGCGAACTGCGCCTCTGCCGGTGTGTGCACCGCGTCCACGAGCAGGCGCTCGCTCTCGGTCACGTCCACCGTGGCCCCGGCGCCTCGCAGGCTGTCGGTGAACCCGCCGGGGATCGCCATGGCGCCGGCGAGGGTGTGGGCGTCGCCCACCGCGAGGATCCGGTAGGGAGGGGTCAGGGCACGGCCGTCCAGCACGATCTCGCCGTCCGCGCCGATCCCGACGTGGCTGGAGGCCACGACCCGGGTCGCCCCGATCTGGATCGCCTCGGCCCCGGCGTCCCGGAGCTCCTGGATGGCGTCCAGCAGCATCGTCTGGGTGATGGCGGACGTCGGGTCGCTGACGTAGACGGTGATGCCCGGGCCCTCGACGGGGACGGTCCCGGCGAGGATCTGGTAGGACTCGAGCCGCTGCCGGGCCGCGGCCTCTGCCGCGGCGTCGCCCTGCTGCCCCTGCAGCCGCTCGCGGTCGTCCTCGAGCTCGTTGACCTCGCGCTGGAGGGCGTCCACGCGGGTGGAGGCGTCGTCCAGCAGGGCGACCAGCTCGGTCTGGCGCAGCTCGCGAAGGCCGGCCTCGTCGTTGCTGCGGACCTGGGCCACCATCGCCACGCCCAGCAGGACGGTGAGCATGGTGGCCATGACCTGGGTGCGGTTGAGGCGGACCTTGCCCAGGGCGGCCAGACGCCGCCGCGCCTCCTCGACGGTGGGCGGGGCGTGCCCCGGGTGCTTGGAACGGGAGAAGGACGGTGCCATCAGGCTCCCAGCAGGTGGCGCCGGATGGCCGCCGCGTTGGAGAAGATCCGCAGGCCCAGGACCACGACGACGCCGGTGGACAGCTGGGCGCCCACCCCGAGCTGGTTGCCCAGGAAGACGATGAGCGCGGCCACCACGACGTTGGACAGGAAGGAGATGACGAAGACCCGGTCGTTGAAGATGCCCTCCAGCGCCGCCCGGACCGCACCGAAGACGGCGTCGAGGGCGGCGATCACCGCGATCGGCAGGTAGGGCGAGAGCCACAGGGGCACCTCGGGGTTGAGGACCAGCCCCAGGACCACTCCTGCGACCAGGCCGATTACGGGGATCATCGATTCTCCTCGGAGGTGTTCTCGTCGGGCACGTGCCCGACCCTCGTGGTCAGTCGTTCGGCGGGGCCGATCTCGACCGAGCGGTGGAAGGCGTGCGAGGCCTCCAGGCCCAGCTGCTTGCGCAGCTCGTCCAGGTAGGCCCCGGTGACCCCGTTGCCGAGCTCGTCGCGCAGCTTCGCAGGGTCGCCGATAGCCCGGATCTCGTAGGGCGGCGTGAGCCCTCGGAAGTCGACGATGATCGCCTGTCCGGCGAACCGGATCGCCGAGGTGCTGGTGAGGCGGTGGTCGTTGACCGAGATCGCCTCGGCGCCTGCCGACCACAGGCCGTTGACGACCAGGGTCAGGTCACGGGCGTTCACCCGCTCCGCGGGGCGGTCCTCGCTGGCGACCTCGCCGGCCGCCGGCCGCGGGGCGTCGGCCATGGTGATGATCACTCCCGGGCCGCGCACGGCGACGGCACCGGCGAGGGCGCCCGCCTCGCGGACCCCTCCGACGGCCTGCTCGCCCGCCCCCGACCCGGCCTGGGCCTGCTCCAGGGCAAGGATGTCGGCGCGCAGCGCCTCCACCTGGCGGCGGTAGTCGTCGCCCTCCGCCTGCGCCGCCTCGATCCGGGTGACCAGGTCGTCACGGGTCTGGGCGGCGACCGGGTCCGGCGCCCGCAGGGTCGTGGCGGCCACGGTGAGGAGGAACCCGAAGAGCACCGAGGTGACCAGCAGCAGGATCGTGCGGAAGCCGGAGGACCGAGGCAGCCCGGCCTCCTCCCGGGCCTGGGCCGCGGAGTAGTAGCCGGGGCCCAGCGGCGGGTCGAGCACCTCGTCCAGCAGCGCCATGGACGCGGCGGGATTGGGGTCGCGCTCGCCGCGCACCCGCAGCGGGAGCTTCATACCGTCACCTCTCCACGGCGCGCGACCCGCACCATCTCGCGCACCTGCCAGGCGTAGACGAAACCGGTGACCCAGTAGAGGGCGGTGCCCCACCAGGCCAGGGCCCACCCGGTCGACAGCGCGAGCGTGGTCCACCAGCCCTCGACCTGGCCGAAGAGGATCAGGGGGAAGGCGCCCAGCAGGTTGAAGGTGGCGGCCTTGCCGATGAAGTCGACGGGCGGGATGGGCAGGGAGTGGCGCCGCACCGTGGGATACATCGCGCCGATGAAGACGTCGCGACCGACCAGGAGCGCCACCCACCACCACGGGATCGCGCCCACCCACGCCAGCCCGACGAGGGTCGCGGCGATGTAGAGACGGTCGGCGATCGGGTCCAGGATCTGGCCCAGGCGCGTGATGAGGCCGTAGGAGCGGGCGATCCGGCCATCGAGATAGTCGCTGATGCCCGAGGCCATCAGGATGGCGCCGGCGACTCCTAGCCGGCCTTCCACGAGGGCCCACACGAAGGGGACCAGCAGCACCAGCCGGACGATGCTGAGCAGGTTGGGCACGGTGAGGAGGCGGTCGCTGACCGCTCCCTGTTCCCCCGTGCCCGACGTCATGGCCGGAAGTCTAGTTGCCGCGGCTGGGACCGCCGTTAGGCTCGGCCGATGAGCACCGATCTGCCGCGGGAGCTGTCCGCCGACGAGATGGCCGTCCTGCGGGCGATGGTCGATCACGCCCGCAGGCTGGACTCCCCCACACCTGTCACGGACGCCGATCGGCAGCGCTGGCGCGCCCAGCTGCCCACCGCACGTGCCGGGAGACGGTGCGGGTGCGGCACCTGCCCGTCGGTGGACCTGACCGACGAGACCGGCCGCGTCCGTCAGCGGGAGCGGTCGCGGGTCGTGCTGTCCGCCGACGCTCCCGGCGCGATGCTGCTGCTGTTCATCGACGACGACGAGCTCAGCTATCTGGAGCTGGCGCCGATCGACGAGGACGGTTCCTTCGACGCTTTCCCAGACGTCGGCGACCTGGAGTTCTGAGCCGCTCCCCCTGCGTCGCAGCTCGCGCCTGCGTCGTGAGTCACTCCCCGGCCCGCAGGCTGGTGGCGGCACGGTGGAGCTCGCTCTGGAGTTGCACCAGCCGCTCGTTCACGGCGGGCACGTCGGCCTGGTCGATCGGATGGCCGTTCACCGGGGTGATGTAAAGGTCCATGAACCCGCCCATCCCGCCCTAGCCCGCGGCGAACCGCCCCCCTCCGGACGGTCCCTCCTGGCGCAGCCGCGCCTCCTTGACACGCAGCCAGCGGACCCAGCCGTCGATGCCGTAGCGACCGAGGAGCTCGCAGATCTCGTCGACCAGGGCGTGCAGGCGCGCCAGCTGCTCGTCCTGGCCCATCTCTACCCCTTCGTCACGTCCTTCGCCAGCTTCTCACGTCCTCACGTCCTGAGCCGGACGCGGGCCCTTCCATGGAGCCCCGGAGGGCCCAGACTCGCACGTGCCCGGGAAATTCGGGCCGGTCACCCATCTTCGCGGAATTTCCCGGGCACGTGCGAGTCATCTCCTAGCGCAGCGGCCAACGAACCGGGGCGATTCGGAATGCAGTCAGGGGCGGCCCGGATCTCTCCGAAACCGCCCCTGACCTGCTACTTCTCTCGGTCGGGCTGACAGGATTTGAACCTGCGACCCCTTGACCCCCAGTCGGCCCTACCCCGTTATTCCCCGTCCGGGCGGGTCCGGGCCTGTCCAGCGTTTCCGGGGGTTGGGGCGGATCTCGGTGCTGTCCCGTCCTTTCCCGTGGTGGGCAGTTTGTGAGAGACGGTGTGAGAGATCCCGTGAGACTTCCTGCGCTGATTCTCCCGAGGAGTACGGGTCGGGTCTTTCACGGGCTGGGCCACGAGGTGCGCGGGACGGACGCACGTTCTCCTGCCGCACTTCGCCACGACGACACGGGAGGGCGGCACGGGCTGTCCACGGGCCACGGACCAGATCACTCGGGTAAGCAGTCGGGTGGAGACTCCCGGCAGGGTGACGGCAGGTCGGTGGGCTTGTCCGATGACCGGGCCTAGCCAGATCCAGCACCCGTCCTCGGTGGCGTTTGTGGCGACGTGGCGGAGGACTCCGGGGATGGCTCGGAGGACGTCGAACTCTGACAGGCCGGTCACTTCGCTAGGTCCCGGTACCAGTAACGGCAGTCGGTGAGCCAGCCGGGGCCAGGCGGCTCGGGGTGGTCGGCGTACGGGATCGGGGCGGGCAGGTCTGGCAGTCCTGCGAGGCGTCGGTGTCCCCGAGCAAGGGCGACCGAGAGGCGGTGAGCGGCTTCGGCAGTGGCGACGTCGGAGGCGGACGGGTCAACCGACGTCAGGACGTCTTCCCCGAACTCCGAGACGGTCACGCGCCGTACTGGTGGCAGTCCGCTGGAGCGCAAGCGCAAGGCCACGAACGGCCAGACTCCACGACACCAGCCCGTCGACGGGCAGCCTCCAGGCGCTCATGCGCGATCAGGTCCTGGACTTAGCATCCCGTGAGGGCACCATCACCCGCAACGTGGCCCGGCTGGTCAAGCGGCCCCGGCAGCGACGAACCGACCCCCAACGGTGGACAGCGGCGGAGGCGGCACAGTTCCGGGCACACGCGCTCACTGACCGGTTCGCGGCGGCGTGGCTTCTGTCGCTCGCGGGTCTGCGCCGGTCCGAAGTGCTCGGGCTCCGGTGGGAGGACGTCGACCTAGACGCGGGCGTGGTGCGTATCGAACGGGGCCGGGTCGCGGTCACCCCGACGACGGACGCGGTGGACGAGCCGAAGTCGGAGCAGTCGAGGCGGGCCGTGCCGGTCGGTCTCCTGCCCGGTGTCGTGGACGCTCTCCGGGCGTTCCGCACGGTCCAGGCGCGTGACCGTCTGGCGGCAGGCTCGGCATACCGGGACAGCGGGTACGTCGTCGTGGACGAGGTGGGCGCTCCCCCGCGACCAGAGTGGTACTCGGACCGGTTCCGCAGGCTGTGCCGTGACGCTGGCGTGCCCGTCATCCGATTGCACGCGACCCGCCATACGGCGGCCGACGTGCTCCTCCGGGCCGGTATGCCCGCGGTCGACGTCGCGGCGTGGCTCGGACACACCCCGGACGTGCTGCACGAGCGGTACGGGCGCGCCACCGCAGGCGGCGTCGCGGCGGTCGGACAGGCGCTCGCGGCGGCGTACGGCGGGAACGTCGTCGGGCTGTGAGCAGGTACCCGCTGGAGGTCTAGCCACGCGGGTACCGAAGTGCCCTGGGCCACACGGCTCGGGGCACTTGGCGTCTTGGCAACCGGGCGCTCACTCCTGCTCGGGCACATCCCCTTGCACTGTGACACGGATCGGATGATCCCGGGTCCCTCTAAGCCTCGATCCACCGACGGACGTCGTTGAGTGGGGCGTTGCGGACCGCGTAGGCGGTTCTGGGGAGCGGACGTAGGAGATCTCCCGACCTCGCTGTCGGGGTGTTCCACGTACAGGTTTCCTGGGGTCGCGCCGTCGCCGGCTGGGTGGTCAGGTCGTGGCCGGTAGGGGCGGTCCGCAGACGCTGGCGAACAGTCGCTTCCAGGCCTGCTGCCA
>NZ_JBQGWG010000030.1:0-29871 GCF_052073805.1 Ornithinimicrobium panacihumi
CAGTGGAGTCCACCAGAGTGGTGTACGACGGCACCCGGTGAGCGTGTCCTGCACAGGTAGGCGCGGCCACCGGTGTGATCCTTCGAGTGAACCTTCCACAGCACTCTCGAAGAGGAGCACCACCGATGACCGCTTCCCCCATTATCGACCCTGAGCAGTTCCTGCACGAGGAGCTCGCGCAGGCGAGCCCGGACCTGATGCGTCACCTGCTGCAAACCTTTATCAACAGCCTGCTGTCCGCGCAGGCCGATGCCGTGTGCGGCGCGGACTACGGCACCCGCACGGCCGAGCGCACGAACCGGCGCAACGGGTACCGGCACCGGGACCTGGACACTCGCGTCGGCACCCTGGACGTGGCGATCCCCAAGCTGCGCGAGGGGACGTTCTTCCCCGAGTGGCTGCTGGAGCGGCGTAAGCGGGCCGAGGCCGCGCTGACCACGGTGGTGGCGACCTGCTACCTGCTCGGGGTCTCCACCCGGCGCATGGACAAGCTGGTGACGGCGCTGGGCATCACCGGCCTGTCCAAGTCCCAGGTCTCGGTGATGGCGACCGAGCTGGACGAGCAGGTGGAGTCCTTCCGCACCCGCCCCCTGGACGAAGGGCCCTACACCTTCGTGGCCGTCGACGCCCTGGTGCTCAAGGTCCGCGAGGGCGGGCGCGTGGTCAAGGTGTCCGCCCTGGTCGCGACCGGCGTCAACACCGAGGGCTACCGGGAAATCCTGGGCCTACAGGTCGCCACCGGCGAGACCACCGCCTCCTGGCTGGCGTTCTTCCGCGACCTGGTCGCCCGCGGCCTCACCAGTGCCGGGCCGGTCGGGCTGGTCACCTCCGACGCCCACGCCGGCCTCGTGGAGGCCATCGGTGCCACCCTGCCCGGGACCGCGTGGCAGCGGTGCCGCACCCACTACGCCGCCAACCTCATGTCCGCGACCCCCAAGTCCTCATGGCCGTGGGTCAAGACGCTGCTGCACTCGGTGTACGACCAACCCGACGCCGAGGCCGTGCACGCCCAGTTCGACCGCGTCATCGACACGCTCACCGACAAGCTGCCCGCTGTCGCCGAACACCTCGAGAGCGCCCGGGCCGACATCCTGGCCTTCACCACCTTCCCCAAGGAGGTCTGGCGCCAGATCTGGTCCAACAACCCCCAGGAACGGCTCAACCGCGAGATCCGCAGGCGCACCGACGTCGTCGGCATCTTCCCCCACCGCGAGGCCCTCACCCGCCTCGTCGGAGCCGTCCTGGCCGAGCAGCACGACGCCTGGACCGAGCAACGACGCTACATCGGACTGGACGCCCTCACTCGGTGCCGACACGCCCTGATCCCCACCACCACCGACCCCGAGGAGATCACTGCTACCGTTCCCGCACTGACGCCCTGATCAACCCCATCGAGGGATCACCGTCGAACACCACTCCACTGGACTTGACCCCAGATCCGCAACCTCACCTCTCCCATCGTCATCAAGCAGCACATCGAATTGCCGTGTCGTTCGCAGTTCCCGGGCGGCGAGGTACTGGATCGAGTCCGGGCGCTTGTCCTTACCCTGCGACTCAACCTTCAGGTTTACGCCCGGCCAATCCAGCGCGACAAGGTGTTCGCGGTCGAACGCGGGCGTGTCCTTCGCGCGCAGCACCTGCCGGCCGTCTAGGACGAGCACATCCCCGGCAAGGACCAGGGTCGGCGGGTGATCGGTCAGCCAACGCGCAAAGGGCGCTTCGTCGCCCCGAGTCGTCAGGACGGTCGCATCGGCCTGGTCTGCGGTGACTTGTAGGCTCCGGTCCTGGGTGCTGAGCGTGTACTCCAACTGCCAATGCTGGTTCTGGTCCGCGGACTGATGCACCAGCGCGAGACGTTTCAACTCTCCCGGGGCCAAGGGGAGCGCGACTAAGTCCAGCTCAAGCAGCGAATACACGCGGCCTTGACGCTCGATGTCGGGCAGCGACGTCAGGCTCTCGTACACCAGCGCGGGCCACTCCACCGCGAGCAACATCTCCTCCGGAATCTTCATCAGCGGCTCCGGAACGACGAAGCCGCGAATGACCTCGGCGACATCGATGCTGGCGTCCAAGAGCTTGTCACCCTGCTCGTCGCACCACTGGACCCACTCCTGCACACTGCGGGCAGCCCGCGGGCTCCAGATCCGCCCGGACCGGGCCGCGCTGATCACCGTTCGTTCGCCGTTGGCGAAACCCTTTAGTGCGATGTGTGTCTGCGACTTCGTCCCGGTGTTCTGGACGCGCAGGCCTGCGCTCACGTCCCCGCCGGTGTGCATGCTGAAGCGGTTATCGCCGTCAATGAGGTCGACCAGCCCGACATTAGTCGGGACCGGGTAGCCCAGACCGCTTAAGACCCGGAATGCGACCGCTTCGTGGAGCAGTTCGCCCGGCCCCTGAAGCACCGCCTCGGCGAGATCCTCGAATTTGCTTGATTTTTCCGAACCATGAATGAATAACAGTCGGCGCTTAGGGTCGAAGCGCATGACTACCAGTTCATGGGTCGCGTCCTCCATCTGCGCCGATGACGACCACGGCACCGCGTCCAGCCTCGACACCACGAACCAGGCCACATTTCCCTCGTGCCCTACAGTAAGCGCGGACACTTCGGCACTGGCGGCCTCGAACACGCTTGGGCCCGCAGCCGGGTCCCACGAGTTCGACGAAGCTAAGAAGGCGATCGCGCTGACCGTCGGGCGCAGCGTCGAGGTCGGCAGCGCCTCTCCGGCAGCTCGGAAGGACCGGTCGAACTCGGCGGTCCGCTCCGCCTCGATGGTCAAGCGCTCACTTTCGTCCCGCATGATCGCGTTCCAATCCGCGTCCTCGCGGTACAGGTCGCTCAGCGGCGACATCGCGCTCTGCGCGTCGCGGGCGGCAAACACCGACGCGGTCCCGAGGTCGCTGTCCTGTGCGGTGCGGGTGAATCGACCGACCAGTTGGATGAGTGGGCTGAGGCTCTTGCGCGAGTCGTGCAGAGCGGCGATCTTCAGTTGCGGCATGTCGAAGCCTTCGCCGAGCATGTCGACGCAAATGATGATGCGGCTGGTTCGTGAACGTAGAGCTTCGAGAGCGGCGCGCTTGGCCTTCACCCCGAGCTGACTATGGATCACGACCGGCGCGAAGTCGGGGGCGATCTGCTCGTAGAGCGGCAGTATCTGCGCCGTCCGTGCCACCGAACCCACGCGCGCCATGATTAGGTGGTCGAACCCGCTTTGTCGGTCGCGTCGGAGTCGTTCGACAGCTGCCGTCGCGATGAGCCGATCCGCGTCGTTGAGGCTGACGATGGCGGAGTAAGCGATCTCGCGGTAGTACCCGGCCCTTTGAGCGGCCGCGAGCGAGTACCGGTAGATCTGTCGTCCACGCAGGTCCTGCTTGTCGCGCCGATGGGGCGTAGCGGTGAACAGCAGCACGCGGCGGCCAGGAAAGTGGGAGATCGCTGCCTGCCACGTTGCCGCAGGAGCGTGGTGAGCCTCGTCCACGAATAGGTGGCTACAGCCTTCTAGGAGCACTTCCTTGGCCTCTGCGGAACACGCGCGCAGCGAATCCGGGGTTGCGACGACCACCTGGGCGGCAGCCAGGAGCGCGCGGGCGTCCTCGACGCTGCTGATGCCGCGTGCAAGCTCGGCGACTGCCGGGCGCAGGGCCAGAGGGTTGACGATGCCCTCGCGCTGTAAGATCCCCAGGGTCAGAAACTTCGTCGCGATCTGCTGGCGCAGGGCCGCAGTCGGAACCAGCACCAGCAGATGCGCCACACGCTCGTGAACGGCGATCGCGAGCATAGACTCGGTCTTGCCAGTGCCCGTCGGCATGACGATCAGACCGGGCTCGTCGTTGCTAGACAGAAAGTGGCCGACCGCTGCGTGCACCGCGCCGACCTGTGGGCTGCGAAGCGCGCCCTCCCCGTCTGGATCGCCGAAGTGAAATGCGTCCCTCCACGATTCCAGAAGCTCCTCGGGTTCCGTTAAGCCTGCCGAACCGCTCCAGACCAGCTCCTGCGCGTGTTCGGTCAGCAGGAGCACAGCGCCGTCTCTGACCCTTTCGACTGATCCGCTAACCACGGGCCAGGAGCCATACACTCCCGTGACCCTGCGCCCGTCGGATGTGTCGTCGGCGTCCGAATGGCTGTCCTGCACCGCCGCGGTCATCGCTGGCACTAGGAGTTGTCGGACCTCGTTCCCAGCGATCTTGACGGGCTGCGCCCAGAGTTCCGGAACCGTCGCCGTTTGCTGGACGCGCTCGTCGGAAGTCATGTATAGACCGTAGAGGGTGATGCGGGCGAAGTGAGGCAAGACTGCCCGGGTGGGAAGGAACTGAAACGCTTGCATCACCTTCTCGGTCCGAGCGAGCGTCACAAGCGGGCGATGTGCACCTGCGACCTAGTGGTCGGAACGCGGCGGATAGACGCACGTCAGAGTAGCGCCCATGACCCGCTCCGAACTCTTGAAACCGATGGCAACCAACGCTCGCAGGGACGACACGCCTATCAGCCGCGAACGGGATGGTGGTCGAGGGTGAGCCGGGTAGTTCGCGCCGCAACTTCGCGCGACAGCCGCTTCCAAACCTCGCCCACCCCAGCCGCGCTACCCCTGAGCTGTTCTGATGCATGTCGGCGGCACGAGCTACCGTTGCTCACGAGCGCGTGAAACCGCCAGGCGCGCGTAGGGACGAGAGAGGGCGGAATGGACGGGCGCGTGCCGTGGGGCAGGTTCGAGGGCAACGACGTCGAGGCCGTCGTCGCCATGATGCTCAACCGTGAGCACCCTGATTCGGTTCGCATCACCCCCTCTCGGGGCGACGGTGGCGTGGACATCCTTGACCGCGGCGCGGCAGACGGGGGCGGGGACGTCGTGTACCAGGTGAAGTCGTACTGTGCGCCGCTCACCGCGAGGCAGAGGAGCGAGGTCGAGAAGTCTCTGGGCCGGTTGCTCGACCCGGAAAAACGTGACCCCAGATGGGAGGACCTGAGCGTCACTGAGTGGCGGCTGGTCACCCCGTGGGACCCGACACCGGAAGCTGACGCGTGGCTGCAGGGGCTCGGGTCGACCTACAAGGTCAAGGTGCGCTGGGACGGGTTGACCGTCGTTGACCAGCTGTCAACCAGGTACGACGACGTCGTGGACTTCTACCTGTATGGGGGCAGCTCCGCGGTCGCGAAGGCGTACGAGAGCGCCATGGCCATGATGGCCATGGACCCTGGAAGCGACGGCTCCGTCCCCGTGCCCGAGCTGGCCGCTCGCATCATGACGGCTCTCGGTGCGCTCGACCGTGACCCGCATTACCAGTACGAGCTCCGGTTCGGCCATGGCGAACCGGCCGACCCCGCACCAAGGCCCAGGTACTTGTTCGGCCAGTACCTCGTCGACACGCACGCGAGGACGTGGCACGCGATCGACGTCATCGCGCGCTGCGCGGAGTCCGCCAACCAGCGACCGGTCACGGTTAACGGTGAGTTCGTCGCCCAACCTGGCTCCGACTTCGCGGACACCCTCAAGGACTTCGCGCAGTTCGGCACGCCGTTCACCAGCCCTGAGGGCGCCTTCAGCGGGAACTTGGACGCGCCCGGAGGACTTGGCGGCGACCTGGACGGGGCCGTTATCACGGTCGGTCCCAGTGCGGATGCTGACCTGGGCGACAACACACACCTGCGATTGGAGGTCCTTGACCCAGAGGGGATGGTTCTCGCCGAGGCGTTCGTGAACCGAACCGAGCGCAGCCACGGCAGCGCAGGGCTGCGCGTGGTCCTGGCCGAGGTCAGTGGCATGTTCGAGCTTCACCAACGGTTCAACCTGGCAGACGGCACCATGGAGATGCGCTTCGAGGTGCATCCGGTCGCTGGCAGGCCGGTGTCGGCTGTCCTGCCCGCCGCCACTTTCCTCGCCGCATTTCACCATCCGAACGCGATGCGTGTCAGTGCCGCTCACGCACCCGGCCGGCTCGGGTCCAGCGACTCCATCCCGGACGGTGTGGACCCGGCCTTCACCGAGCAGGCCCGTCGCGGAGCCGAACTGCTGAGCATGCTCGACCAGCTGCAGCAGCACACCAACACAGTGATCACTGTCCCGGACAGCGCCGCGATATCGAAGGAGCAGGTGCGTGAGTGGCAGTTCGTTGCGGCGGTTTTGAACGGCGAGCCCGTCACCGTCACGATGCCCGAAGGGGCCGGTTTCGATGTCACCTTGGCGCCCGGCACCACGGCTCCGCACGACTCGTTCGCGATGCAACTGCCCCTTCAGATGCACGTGGCAGACCAGCCGCTCGACTTCGGTCACGTCCTCGTCGAGTTCACGGACCCGCAATTGGTAGCGGATCTCGGCACCGACGATGAGGGTCGGCCAAGGTTTCGGTACACGACTGCGGACCGGACGGTGCGGTACGTCCTGCCGGGCACCCCTAACGGCGAGTAAGACGTCTGGGCCACCCGCCCAGACGGCGCGCCGGACCTCTGTTGCCGGCCCTTGCCCGACTCAGGCGAAAGCCTGACTTGTCACTTACGGAAACTTCCGTTCAGTCGGGCAGTGAATACAGGTGATGCTGGAGGTGGTGGAGCAGATGCGGAAGTGCTCATTCATCGGTTCGTCCGGATCGTCAAGGAGACCAAGCTTCTGCGGCCGACCGCCGACCACTGGCCAACGCGAGTAATGGGCGCGGGGAGGTTGTCGTGCTCAATGGCGCTGAACCCAGGACCAGGCTCTGGCTCAGCGACCGAACGGCGCGTACCTTCTGCTGTCCCTGCCCCAGGGGCGTGCTACTTCTTGGGCTGGTCGGTGGCGGCGCCACTGGGGCGCATCCCCGTGCACTTGACGATCCTGGGGAGTGGGCTTGGAACCGCTGCCCCCGCGCGTTAGCAACCAGGTTGTCCCGGTCTGCGCGGTGCTCATGAATCGTGCCGCGAGGTGGTCAACGGGCGAGTAAGCTTGCCACTGCGATCACCAACGCCAGGAGACTGGTTGTCAGCACCACGGACTGCAGACGAAGATCGGCGCTCGTGGCTGCCAGAGTCCCTAGAATCGTTAATTGATCGCGAGCTCTGGGTTCCAGGTTCAGAACCCAGGAGGCCCGGCTAGATACATTTTCTGCCAACATGCCCAGCATGTCTAGTTGCTCTGGCCTGCTTCTCCGCCATTCGGGTACTGCTTTGGGCTCAATGCAATCCCATCGCCACTCTGCATCGTTGGCCGTCCAATCTCGTAGCTCGGTGGCTACAAGCGAGGCATCGAAAGACAGGGTCGACAGAGTGTCTCGGCTCGACTCTAAAAGGAAGGCGGTGCGGGCGCTATGGAAGTCGGAGGATGCTAGTCGATCTCGCAGGCGACCGAACTCCTTCTCATAATGGACAATGAGGCACAGTGCGGCGAAGCGCATGAGGATACCGCAAAAGGTCATGCTAAGTTCGTGCTCGTTCGACGGTAGAGGATCAAGACGTGCTCTTTTCGCTTGTCGCACCTCGTCTTTCGCAGGCCGTGTTTTACCCCCGGTTTGGGAGCGAGCATCAATCGCGTTCTCGCGCCGGCGGACTGCGGCGCGGAGTTTCCGTCCCCAAGGTCGTGTCGCTCGGTCGATCCGCCGGCGTGTGCGGCGATGACGGCGCCGGCGACGCCCTGCCGCGGCCGTCGACGCGCCGTTCTTGGCGACTACTGCCTCCCTCGTGTCAATGGCGCCATCCCGCAGGGCGGACCCAGTGCTAACGTCTTGGGCGCCTGCGACTATCGTCCAGCCCTCGTCTGTAGTGCGAAACGGCCATCCGAGTCGCCAGCCTGGAGTGGAGGCGCACTCCCACGCATCGAAGTCGGCGTCGATCGATAGGAGAAATCTGTGGTCGTACGGACCGTCTCCGCGATAACCCGAAGCGAAGGGAGCTCGCTCTTTCGTGGTGATGAACTCCATGCAGGGCAGGGAGAGCAGGTTGAAGTCCTTGGAGAACGTGCCTGCGAAGTTCTGGGCTAGCCAGATCGAAGCTTCTTCCTTCACCCTGGCGCGTTCTGCCCGCAAAGCTTCGGCCTTACGATGAGATGCGGAATGATACCGCGTAATCGGGCCGCGTTTCTCAAGGCGCAGGTATCGATCGGTCCGCAACTCATCATCCAGCAGGCGCGCGGAACTCTCCGTTAGTGAGAACGTGGCGATGAGGAATACTACGCTCGGAGTAGGTGAGAATGCTTTGAGGACAACCCCTCCGAAGTCGGGCGGAAGGTCCATGGGGATCGTATCCATCCACCTGCGTTCCCCCCCTGCAGGGTGGCCAGATCCCACGTTCACCCAACTGCCAGTCCGACTTGTCTGCCGCACCCGGTCCGCCCATGCGTAGACATCCGGAAGTCCTGTACGCCACTCCTCCGGGATGCCCAGTTCGCGGCATCCGGCGACTAGGTTGTCGAGGTCGCCGCCTACGAAGCACTCGGCCACCATAAGGCAGGGGCGACTGATGGCTTCACCCGTGGGCGGACGCGATGCCCGGTTTTCTTTCGTGTCTTGCTCTCTCCAGAAGTCACCCTCGGGCATGTCGTACTCGGGTGGAGACTCATGGGTTATGGCCACGTCAAGAGCATATGGGACGGGGAGGCCTCAGCCATTGACCAAGTCCTCAGGGTCCCAACGCCCGCAGCCCAATGACCACCCACGTCGGCGGAGAACGGATCTCGTAGACCTAAACCAGAGAGCGCTCGGGTCGCCGCCGTTCGGCGTCGCGACTTGCAGTCTGTGTCCGTGCTCCCGACTGCCGTCCGCCCATGTCAGTTCCAGACACCCGCTCATCGGCGAGTCGTGACGTATCGGCCGCCGACCAGGCCCGAGGACCCCCGTCCACAGGGGGGCCCAGAGCGGCCGGAGCGATGCGGCCCCATAGTGGGCGGAAGGACCCGCCGACGACGGCGCTAACGGGAGAGCGCGCGTCGGCACGCAGGGCAGTCGGGCGAACGTCCCGTGTTCCCTGGGAGTCGTGCTGTCACGACCCTCAGGGCTGCGTCTTGGTCAAGCGGCTGGGGGAGTGGTGGGAAGAGGTGCACATCCAGCAAGGGCGGGCCGAAGTCGGTGAGCGCTGGGATGGGGGCACGCGATGACACGTTCTCTATCCAGCGTCGGAAGCCCTCAGGCCGGAGCGCCCCGGTAGCCAGAGGCATCGATCTTTCGGCTGCGTCACGGCGAGTGGTCGCTGCTCGCAATGCGACTGAGCGCGGCAGCTATCTCAGCGTCGCGGCCTCCCGCGACGTGCTGATACCGCAGTGCCGCCTGCGGGGTGGAGTGGCCGAGGCGTCCCATGAGCTCAGCCAAGGTCGCACCGGTCTGCGCCGCAAGCACAGCTCCGGTGTGGCGCAGGTCGTGCCAGCGAAGGTCGGGGCGGCCCGCTTCCGCGCGGGCGCGGTAGAAGACCCTGTAGAGAGACGCCGGCGCGAGGTGGCGTGATGAGTCACCCGCTGCGGGGAAGAGAAGGGTGTCGCGTCCTTTGGCGAGTGAGTGAAGGTGATTGCGCAAGGCAGGGATCAGGTGAGGTGGGACGGCGACGTCTCGGACACCAGCGTCCGACTTCGGTGCACCGACCACGTATTCGCCGTCGACTCGGCTGACAGCCCGCCGGACCCGGAGCACCCCGAGGCTGAGGTCTACATCCTTGTGACGCAGCTCGGTGAGCTCGCCGAAACGAAGGCCACACCAGGCGGCGAGCAGTGTCATCACCTGGTAGCGCTCAGGCATCGCCGAGACCAGTGCCTCGAGTTCAGCGACTGACGCGGGCCTGATCTTGTGCACCGTCTTGGCGTTGCCGGCGCCACGGATGTGGCAGGGGTTGGCGGGGAGCAACCCGTCCTGGACAGCCGTGGTCAGGATGGCGCGCAGGAGCGAGTAGCAGTGCGCTCTCAACGTCGGGGTTCCTGTGCCGGTGCGGGCGTGCCAGTCGCGGACGGCCTCCGGCGTGATGCTGGCTGGACGCAGGGTGCCGAAGCGGGGGAGGAGTTGCCTGTCGAGAAGCTGGCGGTAGTGCGCGCGCGTCCGGGGTTTGAGTGCCCGATCACGTAGCCACGTCTCCGCGTACTCGGCGAAGGTCGTTTGTGATACCTGGCCGTCCTGGCTGGCCGGTCTCCACTTGCCCAGCGTGATTGCCGCCCGCTGGATCGCGAGCCAGGCCTCGGCGTCGCCCTTCGTGCTGAAGGTGGTGGGTGCCGTGTGGGTGATGCCGTCCGGCCCGGTGTAGCGTGCCTGAATCCGACCGGAGGGCAGCCTGCGTACGGAGCCGAAGCCCGCCCTTCTTCCTCTTGTGTTGCCCCCGGAGCGCGGGGGTGTGCTCGTCATGAACCGAGCTTCTGGGTCCGGTCCGGACCTGAGGGTCGTGCCAGATACGTGCCAGATACGTGCCAGAACGACGGTGTATCTGTGACCATTCCTGTCCGCATGTGACCCCTCCAGCTTCGCCTATACCTGCAGGTCAATGACGGTATCAGTACTGGTAGAAGGCTGCCAAAGAGCAGCGTGTGAACCAGTTTCAAACCCAGTATCGCCCACCAGTAGGAACCCCCTCTGACCAGGCAAGACGCCGGGGCAGAGGGGGTTTCTCTTTGTCCGTGCCCCAATCGTGCCCCGTTCGGCGTGGCTTGCCCACCATCGGGGCACGATTGGGTGTCGGTGGGCGTAGGTAGGCTCGGCGTCGTGAACGACGAGGTGACTGAGAGCGATACGGACAGCCTGCCGACTCCAGGCGACCCGAACGGCCCCTGCCCGCGCTGCGGGCGCCACGCCCACTTCGACTCGGCCGCATCCGAGGTCGGCCTCGTCTTCCGCCGCGTGGGGACGGTGGGGGGCGGCTCCGTCGCCACCGAGCGCGTAGGCGTTCTGCGCTGCCAGGCGTGCCGGGAAGCCACCGTCGTAGTGACGTCGAACTTGGGCACCGGCCTTCATTGGTACCCGGCGCCTGGCGCCGGAGTGCTGGACCCGGCCGTTCCCCCCGAGGTCGCTTCCGCATACGACGAGGGCCAGCGATGTCTTAGCATCGGGGCCAATCGCGCGGCCGCCGTTATGTTCCGCTCCACGCTGATGCTCTTCGTAAAGGACAAGGGGGGCGACCGAGCTAGGGCCGAACGGCACCTAAAGCCAGCCCTGAAGATAATGCGCGATGACGGTTCGCTCCACAATTCTCTTGGGGATTGGGCGGAGCACCTGAATCAACTCGGGAACGAGGGGGCGCACCCCGAGGATTACGACGAGGTGACAGCCGAGGAAGCCAAGGACTTGGCCCGCTTCGTGCGGCACTTGATCCAGCACGAGTACGAGATGCCTGCGGCGCTGCGGCGAGCACGCGGGCTACCCGTTGCTGACTGACGAGGGCGGCCAGCGGAAGGCGTTCCCGCCCATAGCACCTCGCCGTGCTATGGGCGGGCCTGCCGGTATCGCTAGATGCCCCGGCCCAACTCGTCGGCGAGGCTGGTGGCGTTCGTAAGCGCCTCGCGGCGGTTCTTGGCCTGCTGGCGGACGGCATGGGCTGCACGATTGTTGTGGCTCTCCACCTGATCCGCGGTGGCGCCTAGGATCGCTTCCACCTTGTCGATCAGGCCCTTGAGTTCCATACGGATCTCTTCGGCCGTCGCGTTGGGATGGAAGGTCACAGTGAAGGTGACGGCTCCCTCGCTCATCTCTTGGCCCTCTTCGTCTTCGTCGCCCCCCGCCCATGCCGGGTTATCTGTGAGTCGCACGGTTGGCGCCTTAGACCACGCCCCGCCCTCCGGGAAGTACTGAAGCAGAATTGCCTCACCGGCTATTGGCACGGTGAGCGAGACCCGAATGGAACTTCCACTGCTGTCTGTGTCATACCGGGCACGTTCCCTGAGCAGAGTAGGCGGCACCAGTCGGTCCGCAGCCTTCCGCTCGACCGCCTCTTCGGTGAGCTGCTCCAGATCAGCGCTGAGGACCCCACGGCGAAGCCGCTCCATGCGGTCGTCGAGGTACTTGGATAGTGGGCTGGCGAACAACTTCGAGGTTGTGACGAACGGCATGGGTGTTCCCCTCCTGGTCGGCTGTGTGGCATTCCTACCCTGGCACGTGCCACTGACACACCGCCGGGTTGTCCACAGGTGGCTGCCCGGTGTGCCGGTGCCCGCTGGTCCGCCGGGGCCGTCGAGCGGCCGCTCAGACATAGCGAGCGCCCCGCCCCACGGCTTCCACTCCCGGGGGCGGGGCGCTGAGCGCGGCGGCCTGTAGGCGGGCGGCCAACCGCGCTGGGTGCGCTCACGGCCGGGGCCAGAACCCCAGTCGCCGCGCTGGTCTACGGGACGGGGGCAGGTGCCTCCCGGTCAATCAGGTCCGGCTTGCGGATGGTGTTGGGCACGGCCAGGGCCAGGGCCAGCGCCATGACGAGGTCGCCGTGGCCCTCGCCCTCGCGGCGGGGGGACTCGTACTGCGTGCGGCCGCTGGGGGTGATCTTCTGGCGGAACGCCAGCATCTCGCGCTGGAGCACGTCCACCAGCGGGCCGGGCGCCACCCGTAGGCGGCCGCTCTGGAGGGTGGTCTGCACCGCGCCGATGAGGTCGGCCTTCGGCAGGTTCCAGCCGTTGCCGTGCTCGCCGCCCGTGATGGTGACGCCGATGGGCTGGTGTGCCCCGGCCAGGCGGCCGTCGCGCCAGGCCTCGCGGAACATGTCCATCACGGCGGTGCCCACCCCGGTCCGGTCCACCACCAGCAGCCCGTCGGTGGACAGCGGCGGGCGCCGGGTCAGGCGGGCCACGTCGTTGACGATGTCGGGGTAGGCGGTGCCCAGCGGCCACCGGGCCATATGCACCACGTGGTACTCCTCGACGGGGCGGACCATGCGCCCGGCCAGCCGGTGCAGCCCCTCCACGGTGAGCGTGCCGGGCGGCACGAGCAGTCGCTCGACCACCACCAGCGCGGTGAAGTCCTGCTGCCCGAGGTCCAGGCCGATCGTGAAGCTTCCCATCTCAGTCTCCTTGCGTGGGGTTGCCGAAGAGGGGCGGCACGGCTGCCCCGGCCGCCACGGCGGCGCGGACGTCGTCGCTGCTGAACAGTTGGGCGTCGCTGTCCTCGAAGCGGCACTCGTAGTCGCTGGCGAAGGTGAACCGGGGCACGCTGGCGCGGACCTCGGCTATGCGCTGCTCGTCGTACTGGTCGCTGGCGTAGACGTCGACCAGGTGGTGCTCCCAGGCGCCGGGCACGGCGTCGGCTCCCTCGTGCAACTCCCAGAACCAGCCGCGTGCACCCCACGGCGTGGACAGCGCCCACACCGCGCCGGTGCTGCCGACCATCGGCAGGACGGAGGCGAAGATGTCGTCCTCCACGCGGGCGGCCTCGTCGAGGATGAGCAGCGCCACCCCGGCGAACCCACGGGTGGTGGACTCGCTGCCGGGCAGGCTGAGCACGCGGCTGCCGTTGGCGAACTCCAGCGTGCTGGCCGACTCACGGGCGGTCTCCACGGGCCGCCCGGCCGCCCGGTACAGGCTGCGCACGCGGACCAGGAACTCGTCGGACTGGCGCTGGCTCGGGCTGATCACCAGCACCAGCGACTCCGGTCGGTACAGCGCCGTGTGCAGCGCCTTGATAGACGTCGTCGTGGTCTTGCCCACCTGGCGGGCGCAGCGCACCAGCACCCGCCGCGAGGAGGACCTGAGCAGGCTTGACTGCCACGCCTCGCTGTGGAAGCCGATGCCACCCGCGAACGCCACCGGGTCCAGCGCCAGGGCCAGGTCACGCGCCAGCACGGTCGGTCCTCTCGCCGGCGACGACCGGGGCCTCCAGCGCCAGCAGCCGGGCGGCCACGGCACGGGCGGCGTCGGGGTAGGGGGCCAGGGCCTCCAGCATGGCCTGCCGGGTGGCGAGCCAGGCTGGGTCGGCGCTGACGTTGAGCACCTGGACGGTGTTGCGCTCGTCCAGCTCGCCAGTGATCTTGGCCAGCAGCGCGGCGGTCTGGCGCATCTCGCTGGACGCCTGAAGCACGAGGTTGGCCTTGCCCTCACGCTCGGCAGCGATCAGCACCCGCTCGACGCGGCTGAACAGGTGCTCAAGACGCCCGAGTGCCGTGGTGGCCCCGTTGGCCACCTGCTCGGTCACGTGCGCCTGAACGGCCGCCGAGAGGTGGTTGGCCTTGTGCCGTGCGACGGCGTCCTTGTGGAGGTCCCAGCGGCGGCCGATCGCCCGGTTGGCCATCCCAGCCACCAGCGCCTCGTCAATGGCCTCCCGCTCGGGGTGGGTACAGATGGTGCACGCCAGCGCCATCAGCGCTCACCTCCCGTGGGGGTGCGGTAGGCGGCCAGGGTGGCCTCGGCCTCCGCCAGGGCGGCCAGCACCGAGCGCCAGCCGTCGTGGTCGGGCAGGGTGCCGGGCCGGGCCGGGGCAGCGGCGGCCCGGTGCAGGTGTGCCTCAGCCATCCTGACCGCCCCCGTCCAGGTAGGCGGCCCGCTCGTGCAGGGCGGCCACGGCGGTCGCCTCGGCTCGCTGCATCAGCAGGGACAGCGCCCGGTCGTCGTAGGCGCTGGGCTGGCCCTCGCGCTCGTCCTGGGTGATGGTGCCCGCCTGGTGGAGCAGGTTGCCCGCGTGCTCGTCCAGCCAGCCCTCCGTTAGGGTCACGTGCTCGAAGGCGTCCAGGGCGGCGGCGGTGCTGTCGGCCTTCTTGGCCTCGGGCGGCATGGTGGCCTGGGCCAGCCGCATGTACGTCGCCCCGTCCAGCACCGGGCGGGCCACCCGCACGTACTCGGCGGCCTGGCCCGTGGCCCCGTTGGCGACGAGGTTCTGGATCAGCGCGGCGGCCTCCAGGCTGCCCAGCCCGGCCAGGTCCGACTGAGCCGTGCCCTGCCAGTAGCGGCGCCGCTCGAGGTCCTGCCCGCTGGGGTTGTCCACGTAGCGGGCACGCTCGGCACGGTCGGCCTGGATGCCGCGCCTGAAGTCCTCCCTCGCGGCGGCGATGGCGGCCTCCGCGGTTGCCCTGGCCTGGGTGAGCGCCTGGTCCCGCTCGGCGGGGTACAGGGCGGTGTCACGGTCGGTGCGGCGGACGGCCGCGTGGTAGTCGTTGAGCGCCTTCCGCATGCGCTGGACGGCGGCCTTCTGGCGCGAGAGCAGTTCGGTCATGGTGGGTCTCCTTCAGGAGTTCTTGCGGGGGTGGACCACCCACGGCAGGGCGCCGCGAGCGGGGATCTGTGGGGGATTGGGGCACGATCGGGGCACGCCAGCCGCGCCAGATGGCGTGGTAGGCCGATGACCTGCGAGTCCCATCGCTCCGGGCGCTGGGGCAATACCAGTAGCGGGCGCGGAGTCTGAAGCTTCGGCGTCCTTGAAAGGGCCGCGCCCTCCCTCTCGCCGGCAGATGGCGAGGCGGGCAGGGGAGTAGTTCTTGCCTGCCCAACCGCCCCGGCCGGTGCCGTGGGCTACTGCCACCGCCCGGCCGAGCGTGACGGCCTCGGGCCAGCCGGATGCAGGGGGAGTCATTGCCTTGCCTCCGTGCTGGTGCTCGGGTGCGAGCGCCCCGCCCCCCATCAAGAGGGGGGCGGGTGCGTAATCGCTAGGCGGTGTAATCGGCGTAATCGGTCGCGTAATCGCCTGACCTGGGGCGATGGGCAGGTCCGTAATCGGCTTACGGGTGCGTGGTCGGGGTGTCGCGGTCATGGTGCGTAATCGCCCCCGTAATCGCCCTCGGCGTCGTGAGACGGGTGCAGCCACACGGCCGGTCGGCCGCCTCCGTTGCCGCCCTTCGACCCCTCCCGGTAGGTGAGCCGCCCGGCCGCCACCAACTTGTCCAGCCTGCGGCGTGCCCGCTGCGTCTGAGCATCGGTCGGCTTGGCGGTGTCTTCCACGGTGGCGGCGGCCGCCCTAGCCGTGAGGCCGTCCGTGCCTGCGGCCAGGGCCAGCGCCACGAGGTCGGTCTCGTGGTAGACGGTCGTCAGCCCGGCCGTGTGGTCGTGCAGCAGCCGGTACGGGCCGACCGTCTCTGCGGGCTGCTTCAGGTGGTGCATGCCGACCACGGGGTCACCGGCCGTGCCCTCCAGGAGCACCACCGACCCCGCCCCGGCCGTGATCCACGTCGAGCCGTAGAGGTCGGCCAGGGCTTTCGGGGCACCGCCGTTGGCGTTCTTCTTGATGGTGTGGTGCAGTTCCAGCACCTCGACTCCGGCCGCGATGCACATCTGCCGGGCACGGTTGTAGCCCGCGCCGACCTCGTCCGACGACAGCCCCAGCGCGGCGTCCTTGACGCTGTCCACCACCACGGTGTCGGCAGCGGCCTGGCGGGCCAGCGCCAGCAGCGTCTCTGGTTGAGCGGCGACGTCGGCCAGGGGCGGGCCGGGCCAGAACACCAGCCGCTCGTCCAGTACCTCGCGGCTGAAGCTTCCGAGGGTGCGGGCCAGCGCACGGGCTATCTGCTGCGGGCGGTCCATGGCCAGGTACAGCACCCGACTGCTGGTGGGCCGCACCGTGAGGCCGAGCACCGTGCCGCCCTCCAGGCGGGCGGCCACCACCTGCCCGGCGAGGGTGGTCTTGCCGACGCCCGGCGTGCCCGCCAGCACCAATGACTCGCCCTCGGCCCAGAGCACCTGATCGCCGTCACCCCACACGGCCGGGGTGTCGGCAGGCAGGTCCAGCAGAAACGATCCGCCCGGCGTCAGCCTGTCTGACGCTCCAGCGGCCGCCTCGGTGGTGGCGGCTGCCTGCTCAGCCTGGAACATCTCGTGCGCCCGGTGACGGGCCATCAGGCGGCGGTACTCCAGCACCATCTCCACCTGCTCGGCGGTGCCGTCCACTGTCTGCAGAGCCTGGCGCAGCCGTTGGGCCTCGGGGCTGGTGCCGCCGAACTCGCGGGCGGCCTGCTCCAACTCGCGGCGCTGGTCGTCCAGGTCCCGGCTGGACTCCAGCAGCCCGCGCATCAGCCGGAACTCGCCGAGCTGGAAGGTGTCGTCGCCGAGCACCGCCCGCGCCTCGGGGCTGTCCAGGCTGTAGAAGGTGGCGTCCTCCTTCATAGGGTGCACGCGCCTTCCAGCGGATGCCGGTCGCCGCACAGACCGCACGGGTCGGCGCAGTCGTCGTCGGCGGGGTGGTGGGCGCCGCACCAGCGGCAGGGCTCACCCCAGAGCACGGCGGCGACCTCCTCCAGGTGCTGCCGGGCCGTCAGGTCCACGACGTCCTGGGGGCAGCCGTCCACGTCGCTGGTGCCCACCGTGTATACGCCGACCTGGCGAGCCAGCCCGTTGACGAGGTCGTTGCACTCGGTGCAGCCGGGGCAGTCCCAGTGGCTCTCGCTCAAGTCCGCAGCGGCGGAGGTCGAGGCGTGCCCGGCCGTAGCCTGAGGGCGGTGCGTCTCCTTCGCGTCGCCCCGGTGGTGGTCCCCGCTGCCGGGGCGACGTTCTGCGCTCACCGTGCACCCCCCACGGACTGCACCGGCTGGAACAGCGCAGCCACGTCAGCCTCTTCGACGCGGATCAGTCGGGCGCCCATCCGGTACGCCGGGAGGCTGCCGTCCGTGATGCGGCGGCGCAGCGTGTCCACGCTGACGCCGTACCTGTCGGCGGCGGCCTCCAGCGAGATGCGCTTCGACCGTGCCAGCGGTGCCTCCGGGGCGGGCTTGCGTGGGCGGCTCACCACGTCCTCCCGCTGGCGAGCAGGGAGGCCAGGTGGTTGCGCTGGTCCAGGGTGAGCAGGCCAGCGGCAAGCGTCTCGTTGATGTCGCGCTCCAGCAGCGCGGCGGCCAGGGCACTACGAGCCTGAACGAACTCGGGGTCTGACTCGGCTCGGGAACGGGACAGCGCCGCCACACGGGCGCGGTGCCGAAAGACGTCGGTTGAGCGGTGCATGGACAACTCCAAGGGCTGAGCAGGGTGTGAACCCCTGGCAGCGGCCCTGGTACGGGTCGGCAGGCGGCCCGCTCTTGGGAGCGGTCGTGCTGACGAGTGTTGTCCGGCGGGATGTACCGTCCCGCTAAGCCTCATGGCCCCCGGCGCGTGGCCGGTGCATTACGACTGAGCCTCAAGTTAGGTGCTTCTCCGGCAAGGTGCAACGCAACGTAGGGGAGTTATCTATCTCCGTAGTAAGGGCCGGTTTCCCAGCCATTCCTGATAGCGCGAGACGGCCCGCTGAGCGGTTTGCTCAGCGGGCCGGGGTGCTCGGTGGGGGAGTGCTACTCGGCGCTTGAGAGGCGGCCGAGCGCCGCAGCGATGGCAGCGTCGCGTCCCTTGGCGGTGTGCTGGTAGCGCATGGCCATGCCAGGGCTGCTGTGTCCCAGGCGCCCCATCAGTTCGGCGGTGGTGGCGCCCACCTGAGCGGCGAGGACCGCACCCGTGTGGCGCAGGTCGTGCCAGCGCAGGTCCGGCCGACCGATGGCCTGCCGTGCCGGGTAGAAGACGCCGTAGAGGGTGCTGGGCGCCAGGTGGCTGACGCCGTCGGCGGCCGGGAAGAGCAGCCCCTCGCGGCCGCCCGCGATGCTGGTGGCCATGTGCTCACGCAGCGCGTCCACCACCTGGGGCGGCATGGCCACGTCGCGCACGCCAGCGTCACTCTTGGGGGTGCCGACGATGAACTCACCGCCCACCCGCGTGACACCCCGGCGCACGTTGACCACCCCACGGGCCAGGTCGATGTCCTTGCGGCGCAACTCCGTCAATTCGCCGTAGCGCAGCCCGCACCACGCGGCCAGGAGGGTCATGGCGCGGTAGCGCTGGGGCATGGCCTCCACGAGTGCCGTCAACTCGGCGGTGCTGAGCGGCTCGATCTTGTGCACGCGCTTGGCGTTGCTGGCGCCCCGGATGTGGCAGGGGTTCGCGTCGGCCAGCCCGTCCTGAACGGCCGTGGTGAAGATGGTGCGGAGCAGGCTGTAGGCGTGACTGCGCATGGTGGGGGTGCTCTTGTCCAGCCCGGCGTACCACGCACGCACCACGTCGGGGGTGATGCTCTTCGGGCGGCGGTCGCCCAGCACGGGGAGGATGTGCTGGTCCAGAAGCTTCCGGTAGTGGGCGCGGCTGCGCGGCTTCAGATCGCGCTCGGCCAGCCAAGTCTCGGCGTAGGCGGCCAGCGTGTCGTGCGCCTTGATCCGCGCCTGCGTGTCGGTGGTGGGGGGCTGCCACTCCTCGCCCAGGTACTCGGCGCGGCGAACCGACTCTTCCATGTCCGACAGCCACTTGCGGGCGTTCCGCATGGTGTCCCACGTCTTGCTGTAGCGCTTCCCGTCCGGGCCGCGGAAGCGAGCCTGCGGCTTGCCCGACGGCAGCATGCGGACGGACCCCGAGCCGTAGTCGCGGCGCTTGGGCTGGGTGGTGCTGGTCATGGTGGCTCCTCAGGTTGCTGGCGCGTGCCCCGTTTGTGCCCCAATCAAAGCACACCCGTGCCCCAACGTGCCCACTTCTGCGTCGTATCTGTGGGGCGCATAAGTGCAGGTCAGGGAGCATCTATGCAGGTGATCGGCCTGACAGGTGAGCGGCCACGGCGCTAGTTCAAACCCAGTATCGCCCACCAGGACGAAGCAGCCCCTGACCAGCGGAAACGCGGTCGGGGGCTGCGTCCTTCCCAGGGGGAGGGTGATCTGGGGAAGGGGTGTCGGAGGCGAGGTCGAAGACCTGGTTCTTGCCGTCCGCGGACACCACGAAGGTCGTGCCCTTCCCACCGGCCGGCAGGCTGGACAGGAAGGTGCTCTCGCCCTCGCGGTGACTCGCCTCCGGCCGGCCGATGACCATGCCCGGGACGGTCTCGGCACGCGCGACCGAGCGGATCTCGAAGGTTCCGGCCGGGGTGCCGGCGGTGACAGTGCCGCCGCGCCGAGGGGTCGGGGGAGAGGAACATGGCGCCGCCCTTCGTGACTGATGGGATGGATGTTCCTCACGCTAGTTACCGCCACGGGCCGACCCGCCCTGCCGGATGCCCACCCGAACGACCCCGAACACTCCCGGACGTCGGCGAACAGGTTGTCTGCACGTGCGGCCGCAGAGCCTCGGGGGTCTTGCCGGCACGTCAACTACGGCACTAGTCTTAGGCAGGCCTGCGGCGTCCGCCGCCGACCCCACACTCGCCTGGAGGTCGTCACCCATGTCTTCACGTCTTCGCCGCGGGCTTCCCCCGGCGCTCTGCCTCACCCTCGCAGCCGCGGCGTCCGCGGGGGCCCCGGCTCTCGCCGACGAGCACGCGACCCACGAGGTCGTCGCGAGCGGGCTCAACAGCCCCAAGCATCTCTCCTTCGCCCCCAACGGCGACCTCTACGTCGCCGAGTCCGGCGCGCCGTCCGAGGACGCCGGTACCTGCCTGGACCACCCGGAGTTCGCGACCACCTGCCTGAACGACTCCTCCTCGATCACCAAGGTCTCCCGCAAGGGTGGCCAGTCGCGGGTCGTCACCGGGCTGCCGGCGCTTGTCAACGAGAGCGAGTCGGTGGGTGCCTTCGACGTCGTCGTCCACGGCAGCACCCTGACCGTGGCGATGGGGCTGGGCGGGACCCCGGCGACCCGCGACGTCTTCGGCCCCGACGCGGCCGCGCTGGGCACGGTCGTGGACGTCAAGGGCGGCACGGTGAGCATCCGGGCGGACCTGGCCGCCTACGAGGACGCGCATGACCCCGACGGCGCGGGGTCCGACAGCAACCCGGTCGACCTCGCCGCGGGACCGGGCGGGCGCCTGGTGGCGGTCGACGCCGGCGGCAACGACGTGCTCACGGTCTCGCGTCGCGGTGACATCGGGCTCCTCGCGGTCCTGCCGCCCTCCGGCGTCGCCGAGCTGCCGCCCTTCACCGGCGCGCCGCCCGGCACCTTCGTGCCCTACCAGTCCGTGCCGACCGCGGCCGCGCAGGGCCCGGACGGCGCCTGGTACGTCTCCGAGCTGACCGGCTTCCCGTTCCCCGTCGGCGCGGCCAACATCTACCGGCTCGGCCCCGACGGCACCCCCACGGTCTACGCGACCGGGCTGACCAACGTCACCGATCTTGCCTGGGACGCCGAGGACCTGTATGCGGTGCAGCTGACCGACTCCGGTCTGCTCGCGGGCGGCCCCGGCTCGCTCGTGCGGGTCGGCGCCGACGGCGAGCACGAGACGGTCGCCGGCGGACTGGCCATGCCATACGGCGTGGCGGTGCGCGACGGCGCGGCCTACGTGACGACCGGTTCGGTGTTCCCGGGCGGGGGAGAGGTGATCAGGGTCCCGCTGCCCTGACGAGTGATCGGCGTGGCCGGGCCCTCGGGTCGACCGGTCGATCTGACGGCCCGGCCACTCGACCTATCCTGCTGGCATGGCGCTGACCTGGTTGCCCCCTGCCGACACGGGAGCGGTCGTCAAAGACCTGACCCGCGGCTTCTTCGTGGACTTCGGCCACATCCCCGACGGTGTCTGGGCCGCGCCGGGACGGGTCAACCTCATCGGCGAGCACACCGACTACAACCAGGGCTACTGCCTGCCCTTCGCGCTGCCGCACCGCACGTACGCCGCGGCAGCCACCCGCGACGACGGCATCCTGCGGATCGCCTCGGTCCAGAAGTCGTCCGGCTGGGAGGGCAAGGTCACCGATGTCCGCCCCGGGCGTCCGGACGGCTGGACCGCCTATGTCGCGGGCGTCGTCGGCGTCCTGGCCGAGCACGCCGGGGCGGGCGCGATGGGCGTCGACCTCCTCGTCGACGGGCACGTGCCGCTCGGCGCGGGCCTGTCCTCCTCGGCCGCGCTGTCCTGCTCGGTCGCGGTGGCGCTGCGCGACCTCGTCCCCGCCCTGGCCGACCTCACCGACGAGGAGCTCGCCAGCGCCTGCATCCGCGCCGAGAACGAGTTCGCCGGCGCCGCCACCGGCGGGATGGACCAGACCGTCTCCCTGCGCGCGGTCGACGAGCACCTCACGCTCCTGGACTGCCACGATTTCTCCGTCACCCCCGTGGCCTGGACGCTGCCCGAGCACGAGGTCCTCGTCATCGACACACGGGTCCACCACTCGCTGGCCGACGGTCAGTATGCGGCTCGCCGCCAGACCTGCGAGCTCGCCTCGAGCGCGCTGCGGCTGGCGTCGCTGCGCGAGCTCGACCCGGCCCGCCTGGACGACGAGGACGTGCGCACCGCCCTGGCCGGCATCACCGACGGGCTGCCCCGGGTGCGGCACGTGGTCAGCGAGAACCAGCGCGTCCTGGACCTCGTGGCAGCCCTCTCCGAGCAGGACGCCCGACGGGTCGGGTCGCTCATGACGGCCTCGCACCGCTCCCTGCGGGACGACTACGAGGTGTCCTGCCATGAGCTGGACGTGGCCGTGGAGGCCGCGCTGGAGGCCGGGGCTCCCGGGGCGCGGATGACCGGAGGTGGGTTCGGCGGCTCGGCGGTGGCACTCGTGCGCCGCGACGCGGTCGAGCGCGTCGCCGCCGAGATCGCCCGGGCCTTCGACCAGGAGCGGCTGCAGGCACCGGCCTTCCTCGCCGCCGTGCCCAGCGGTCCCGCCGGACGCCTCCGCTGAGGCAGCGGGGGGGGAGCGGGCTCAGCGCTCCACGACGTCCGCGGCCTGGCGGGCGATCTCCCACTCCTCGTTCGTCGGCACGACCCACGCCTGCACGGCACTGTCCTCGGTGGTGATCCGGCCCTCGGCACCACGGACCGTCGCTTCGTTGGCCCCGGCGTCGACCCGGAGGCCGAGGAAACCGAGCCGATCCAGGACCCGGGCGCGCAGCTCGGGGTTGTTCTCGCCGACCCCCGCGGTGAAGACGATGGCGTCCACCCCGCCGAGGACGGCCGCGAACGCCCCGGCGTAGCGGATCAGGCGGTGGCCGACCACCCCGAAGGCCAGCTCGGCGTCGGTGTCGCCGGCGTCCCGTCGGGCGTGCAGCTCGCGGAAGTCGGTCGACCCGGTCAGGCCGAGCAGACCGGACTCCTTGGACAGCGCCCGGTCGTAGTCCTCGATCGTCATCCCCGCGACGCGGGCGAGGTGGCCGGGCAGGCCGGGGTCGAGGTCACCGCCGCGGGTGCCCATGACCAGGCCCTCCAGCGGCGTCAGACCCATCGAGGTGTCGACCGAGCGGCCGCCGTCGACGGCGGTGGCGCTGGCCCCGTTGCCGACGTGCAGGACGACGGTGCGCACCTCCTCCACGGGCCGCCCCATGAGCTCGGCGACGCGCCGCGACACATAGGCGTGGGAGGTGCCGTGGAAGCCGTAGCGCCGCACCCGGTACTGGTTGCGCCAGGCGGCGGGCACCGCATACGTCGAGGCCTCCGGCGGCATCGTCTGGTGGAAGGCGGTGTCGAAGATCGCCACCTGCGGCACGTCGGGGAAGGACTCCTGCGCCGCCACGATCCCCTGCAGGTTGCCGGGGTTGTGCAGCGGGGCGAGGGGGACCAGCTGCTCGACGGTGGTGAGCACCGCCGGGGTGATGAGCGTGGGGTCGGCGAAGTCGGCCCCGCCGTGCACGACGCGGTGCCCCACGGCCACCAGGTCCACCTCGGACAGGTCGGGCCCGTGCTCGGCGAAGGCCTGCGTCAGCAGGGACATCGCGGCAGCGTGGTCGGGGACCACGACGGTCAGCTGGTGCGTGGTGCCGCCCACCGTGTGGTGCACCGCGCCCCGGGGGAGCCCGATCCGCTCGATGAGCCCCTTGGCGTAGGACTCGCCCGTGTCCGGGTGGACGAGCTGGTACTTCACCGACGAGGAGCCGGCGTTGATGACGAGGACAGAGCGTGTGGACATGGTCACCCCTTGGCCTGGATCGCGGTGATCGCCACCGTGTTGATGATGTCGCGGACGGTCGCGCCGCGGGAGAGGTCGTTGACCGGTGCGTTGAGGCCCTGCAGGACCGGGCCGATCGCGACCGCCGAGGCGCTGCGCTGGACGGCCTTGTAGGTGTTGTTGCCGGTGTTGAGGTCCGGGAAGATCAGCACGGTCGCACGCCCCGCGACGGGGGAGCCCTTGAGCTTGGTCGCGGCCACGGCCGGGTCGACGGCGGCGTCGTACTGGATCGGGCCCTCGACGAGCAGGTCAGGCTGCCGCTGCCTGACCAGCTCGGTGGCCTCGCGGACCTTCTCGACGTCGGCGCCCGAGCCGGAGCCGCCCGTGGAGTAGCTCAGCATCGCGACCCGGGGGTCGACCCCGAAGCGGGAGGCGGTCAGCGCCGAGGAGACCGCGATGTCGGCGAGCTGCTCGGCGGTGGGGTCGGGGTTGATCGCGCAGTCGCCGTAGACCAGGACACGGTCGGCCAGGCACATGAAGAAGACGCTGGAGACGACCGAGACGCCCTCGGAGGTCCGGATGATCTCCAGGGCCGGGCGGACGGTGTTGGCGGTGGAGGTGATGGACCCGGAGACCATGCCGTCGGCGTGGCCGCCGTGCACCATGAGGGTGCCGAAGTAGGCGGGGTCCACCACGACGTCGTGCGCGTGCTCCAGCGTCATGCCCTTGTGGGCTCGCATCTGGGTGTAGGCCTCGGCGAAGCCCTCGCGCAGCTCGCTGGTGTGCGGGTCCACGACGACCGCGTCGTCGAGGTGGTGGAGCCCCAGGGAGGAGGCGCGGGCCCGGATCTCGGTCTCGTCGCCCAGCAGGGTGAGCCTGGCGACCTTGCGTGCCAGCAGGGTGTCGGCCGCGCGCAGGATGCGTGGCTCCATACCCTCCGGCAGGACGATGTTGGCCTCCGCCGCGCGCGCCCGCGCGGTGAGCTGGTGCTCGAACATCAACGGCGTGACAGCCCTCGTCGTCTCGGCCGCGGGCTGGCCGTCCGCGCCGTCCCCGGCCGGGACCAGCGCGTCGAGGTCGAGGTGGCGGTGGACCAAGGCGCGGGCGTGCTCGATCTTGCGCTCCGACTCGGGGGTGATGCGGCCGGTGACCCCGTGCATGCGCATCGCGGTGCTCATCGTGCCGCTCTCGCAGAAGACGACGGGCAGTTCCACGCCCAGGCCGGCCACGAGGCGCGACACCTGGGGGCTGGGCTCGAAGCCGCCGTTGAGCACGACGCCGGCCAGGGACGGGAAGGTCGAGGAACGGTGGGCCAGGATCGTGGCCAGGAGGACCTCCTCGCGGTCGCCGGGGCAGATCAGCACGCAGCCGTCGCTGAGCCGGTCGAGCACGTGCGGCATGGTCATGCCGGCGATCACCAGGCCGGTCACCTCGCGGTCCAGCAGGGCGTCGTCACCGGCGACCAGCGAGCCGTAGACCGACTCCATGAGGTCACGCACGGTGGGCGCGGCCAGCACCTCGTCGGCCGGCATCGGGAAGACGTGGGGCAGGTCCGCTCCCTCCCCGGCCTCGGCCTGGAGCCGGGACCGGATCTCGTCGCGGACCGGGTCGATCTGGTGGGGGTCGACCCGGTTGACGACGATGCCGGCCACCTCGGCGTGCCGGGCCCTGGCCTCGTGCACGGTGATGAGGGCGGCGGTGGCGGTGTCCTCCACCCCGCGGTCGATGGCGGGCACCACGAGCACCATCGGGGCACCGATGTGGGCGGCCAGTGAGGCGTTGACGGAGAACTCCGTGGGCGCGGGCACGCCGGTGAAGTCCGAGCCGATGACGAGCACGGTGTCGTGCTCGGCGGCGAAGGCGTGGAAGCGCTCGACAGCCTCGCCGATCGCGGCGTCCGCGCCGCGGTGCACGTCGTCATAGGTCACGCCGATCCCGGCGGCAGGGTCGACGGGGGAGGTCGACAGCGGGTGGAGCAGCTCGATCAGGTGGTCGGTCGACCGGTCCAGGACGATCGGCCGGAAGACACCGACGCGACCTCCTCGTGCGCACAGCTCGGCCAGCAGCCCGACGGCGACCGCGGACTTGCCGGACTTGGTCTCGGCGGAGGACAGGTACAGGGTGGTGGGGGACACAGGGCCAGCCTAGTGCTGTGATCCGGCGCACTTCGGTGGCAGAGTGGCCCTCCATGTTCGGTATGCAGCAGCCCCGGGTCTGGGTGGACGGTCGCCTCGTGCGGGGGGAGCCTTCCTTCGACGCGCTGGACCACGGCATCACGGTCGGGGACGGCGTCTTCGAGACCGCCAAGGTCGTCGACGGGCAGGTCTTCGCCCTCGACCGCCACCACGCACGGATGGAGGCCTCCCTGGCCGGGCTGGGGCTCCCGCCGCTGGACCGGGCCAGGGTGCAGGAGGGGATCGACGCGGTCCTCGGCCTGGCTCCCATGGCCTTCGGCCGGGTCCGGTGGACGATCACGGCCGGACCGGGCCCGCTGGGCAGCGATCGTCTGCCCGGATCGTCGACCTATCTGGTCACCGCGATCGAGCAAGACCACCCGGCCGCGACGACCTCGGTGGCCGTGGTGCCCTGGGCCCGCAACGAGAAGGGCGCGCTCGCCGGGCTCAAGACGACCTCCTACGCCGACAATGTCGTCGCCCTGGCCGAGGCGAAGCGTCTCGGGGCGGGGGAGGCGTTGATGCCCAACACCTCCGGGCTGCTCTGCGAGGGCACCGGGTCCAACGTCTTCGTGGTCGTCGACGGGGTGGTGCGGACGCCGGCCCTGTCCGGAGGAGCCCTCGCCGGGGTCACCCGGGCCCTCACGATCGAGTGGCTCCGCGACGAGGGTGTCGAGGTCCTCGAGGAGGACCTGCCGATGGAGATCCTGGACGAGGCCGAGGAGGTGTGGCTGACGAGCAGCATCCGCGACGTCATCGCGGTCGACCGGATCGAGGTCGCCCCCGCGGTGCGCACGGTGGGCGGTCTCGAGCTGCCGGCGCCGGCGGTGCGCGCGCGGTCCTTCGACATCGCCCCGGGACCGGTCACGGCCAGGGCCCGAGAGATCTTCACGCGGCGCGCGGCTGCCGACGCCAACCCCTGAGAGTTCCCTTCTGACCCAATCTTTGCCAGATGCATACCCAACACGGGGTGATCTGCAGCCTCGTGCAGACATAGCGTCGGGTGTCACGGTGCCCACCCCCTGCGGGCGCCTTCACCCACAGATGGAGATCTCCACATGCGTTCTGCACGCACCACCACGCTCACCCTGCTCGGCTCCGGCGCCCTGGCCCTGACCATGATGGTCAGCCCGGCCGGCGCGGCCCCCGGCGGCGGCCAGGGCGGCGGCCAGGAGCAGGCGGTGGCCAAGCACGCCGCCGCCCAGACCAAGGCGGAGCAGGCTTCGGTCCGTGCCTACTGGACCGCCGACCGGATGAAGAACGCCACCCCGCGCGAGCTCAAGGGTCCCGGCACCAACAAGGGCAAGCCCGGCGGCGGCACGTCGTCCGCCAAGGCCGTGCGCGCCACCCCGCAGCCTGAGCTGGGCAAGGTCTTCTTCACCCTCGGCGGCACCGACTACGTCTGCTCCGGCACGGCGACCACCAGCGCCAACCGCGACGTGGTGACCACCGCGGGCCACTGCCTCAACGAGGGCCCGGGCTCCTACGCCACCAACTTCGCCTTCGTCCCGGCCTACGACAACGGCGCCCGCCCCCACGGCACCTGGGTCGCCGAGACCCTCTACGCACCCAGCTCCTGGGTCAACAGCGGCGACTTCAACCACGACGTGGGCTTCGCCGTCATGGCCGAGCAGGGCGGTCAGAGCCTGACCGACGTGACCGGCTCTTACCCGATCGGCTTCAACAAGGGCTACGGGCTCACCTTCGAGGCCTTCGGCTACCCCGCCGCCAAGCCCTACAACGGGCAGGACCTGTGGAAGTGCTCCGGCGTGGCCGGCCGTGACACCCGCGGCACCAACGACCACCGCCTGCCGTGCTCGATGACCGGCGGCTCCAGCGGCGGCGGCTGGATCACCAGCGGCACGCTGAACTCGGTCAACTCCTTCGGCTACCGGGGTGAGAAGGACGTCATGTACGGCCCCTACTTCGGGGACGTCGCCCAGAGCGTCTACAGCACCGCCGCCAACAGCTGAGCTCGCGGTATGCCGAAGCTCACCGGCGATTTCGTCCGTCGGGTGCGGGGAGGGTAGAGTGACTCCTCGCGCCCGACGGGCGCGTCCGGACGTGTAGCTCAGTTGGTTAGAGCGTTCGCTTCACACGCGAGAGGTCAGGGGTTCGAGTCCCTTCACGTCCACCGCTGGACCAGCAGGCCCTGTCACCGCACCGGTGGCGGGGCCTGATCTGTCGGTAGACCTGACGCGGGCGTCAGCGTCCCGCCGGTCGACGTGGCGTGGGCGTCAGCGTCCCGCCGGAGCCGACTTCGTGCGGGTAAACCCACTTCACGCCGGTTATAACCGGCGTCTAGGTACACAAGCCGCATGAAGTCGGACGCTGCCGCTGGGTTCGAGCCGTTCGGCCAGTTTTGAGACACGCCGGGCCGGAGGGGGACACAGCTGGCGTTTCCTCCCTAGTTTCTAATGCGTCGCATGTGACTCATGTGACTAGAGGGACCACTGTTCTCAACTAGCAGGAGGAATCATGCGCACCAGGCGCACCATCTTGGCGACGAGCACGGCTGCGGCCCTGCTCGTTGCAGCCCCGCTCGCGGCCTTCGCCGACGAGCGGCTCCACGAAGACGACGGCTACACCGCTTTCGGTGACCCGGCCGGCCTGGCCCAGCACCTGATGGATGTCCACGACTACGTGGACGTGCAGTGCGAGAAGATCGTGCCGGTCAACGAGGAGACCTTCACGATCAGTGGAGTCCACCAGAGTGGTGTACGACGGCACCCGGTGAGCGTGTCCTGCACAGGTAGGCGCGGCCACCGGTGTGATCCTTCGAGTGAACCTTCCACAGCACTCTCGAAGAGGAGCACCACCGATGACCGCTTCCCCCATTATCGACCCTGAGCAGTTCCTGCACGAGGAGCTCGCGCAGGCGAGCCCGGACCTGATGCGTCACCTGCTGCAAACCTTTATCAACAGCCTGCTGTCCGCGCAGGCCGATGCCGTGTGCGGCGCGGACTACGGCACCCGCACGGCCGAGCGCACGAACCGGCGCAACGGGTACCGGCACCGGGACCTGGACACTCGCGTCGGCACCCTGGACGTGGCGATCCCCAAGCTGCGCGAGGGGACGTTCTTCCCCGAGTGGCTGCTGGAGCGGCGTAAGCGGGCCGAGGCCGCGCTGACCACGGTGGTGGCGACCTGCTACCTGCTCGGGGTCTCCACCCGGCGCATGGACAAGCTGGTGACGGCGCTGGGCATCACCGGCCTGTCCAAGTCCCAGGTCTCGGTGATGGCGACCGAGCTGGACGAGCAGGTGGAGTCCTTCCGCACCCGCCCCCTGGACGAAGGGCCCTACACCTTCGTGGCCGTCGACGCCCTGGTGCTCAAGGTCCGCGAGGGCGGGCGCGTGGTCAAGGTGTCCGCCCTGGTCGCGACCGGCGTCAACACCGAGGGCTACCGGGAAATCCTGGGCCTACAGGTCGCCACCGGCGAGACCACCGCCTCCTGGCTGGCGTTCTTCCGCGACCTGGTCGCCCGCGGCCTCACCAGTGCCGGGCCGGTCGGGCTGGTCACCTCCGACGCCCACGCCGGCCTCGTGGAGGCCATCGGTGCCACCCTGCCCGGGACCGCGTGGCAGCGGTGCCGCACCCACTACGCCGCCAACCTCATGTCCGCGACCCCCAAGTCCTCATGGCCGTGGGTCAAGACGCTGCTGCACTCGGTGTACGACCAACCCGACGCCGAGGCCGTGCACGCCCAGTTCGACCGCGTCATCGACACGCTCACCGACAAGCTGCCCGCTGTCGCCGAACACCTCGAGAGCGCCCGGGCCGACATCCTGGCCTTCACCACCTTCCCCAAGGAGGTCTGGCGCCAGATCTGGTCCAACAACCCCCAGGAACGGCTCAACCGCGAGATCCGCAGGCGCACCGACGTCGTCGGCATCTTCCCCCACCGCGAGGCCCTCACCCGCCTCGTCGGAGCCGTCCTGGCCGAGCAGCACGACGCCTGGACCGAGCAACGACGCTACATCGGACTGGACGCCCTCACTCGGTGCCGACACGCCCTGATCCCCACCACCACCGACCCCGAGGAGATCACTGCTACCGTTCCCGCACTGACGCCCTGATCAACCCCATCGAGGGATCACCGTCGAACACCACTCCACTGGACTTGACC
>NZ_JBQGWG010000031.1:0-27158 GCF_052073805.1 Ornithinimicrobium panacihumi
GAGATCCCCGTTGTCGACGTGGATCTCGCCGCACAACCCGGGGTTGCCGACCGGCAGGTCTGATCCGGCTCGACCTGGCGGGCCCATCCCGCCCCTGGACGCTCAGCGACCGCGGATGATCCGGCGCAGCTCGGCCCATCGGGGGCCCAGCCGCTCCTCGAAGCCACGCCCCGTCGGGTGGTAGTAGTCGGCGTCGGCCTCGAGCAGGTCGTCGGGCAGGAACTGCTGGGCCCCGACGCCCGCCTCCTCGTCGTGGCTGTAGCGGTAGCCCTTGCCGTGGCCCAGCTTCTCCGCCCCGGCGTAGCCGCTGCCCCGCAGGTGCGCGGGCACGGCCCCGCCCTTGCCCGCCCGCACGTCGGCGATGGCGGCGTTGATCGCCGCGTAGGCCGCGTTGGACTTGGGCGCCACGGCGATGTGCACCACGGCCTGCGCCAGGACCAGACGCGCCTCCGGCATCCCGATCTGGGCCACGGCGTGCATGGCGGCCACGGCGGTCTGCAGGGCCGTCGGGTCGGCCATGCCGACCTCCTCGGAGGCCGCGATGACGATGCGGCGCGCGATGAAGCGCGGGTCCTCCCCCGCCTCCAGCTGGCGCGCCAGGTAGTGCAGCGCCGCGTCGACGTCCGACCCTCGCATGGACTTGATGAAGGCGCTGGCCACGTCGTAGTGCTGGTCCCCGGCCCGGTCGTAGCGCACCGCGGCGTGCGCCACGGCCTGCTCGACGTGGGCGAGGGTGATCTGGAGCGTGTCCTCCTCGCGGCCGGCCGCGCGGTCGTCGTCGGCCACCCCGGCCGCGGCCTCGAGGGTGGTCAGCGCCCTGCGGGCGTCGCCGCCCGCCATCCGGACGATGTGCTCCATACCCTCCTCGTCCAGCGTGAAGGATACGGCGAGACCGCGCTCGTCGGTGAGCGCACGGTCCACGAGGGCGCGCACGTCGGCGTCGTCGAGCGAGGTGAGGGTGACCAGCACCGAGCGGGACAGCAACGGCGCGATGATGCTGAAGGAGGGGTTCTCCGTGGTGGCCGCGACGAGGATGACCAGCCGGTTCTCCACCCCGGGCAGGAGCGCGTCCTGCTGGGCCTTGGTGAAGCGGTGGATCTCGTCGAGGAACAGGACCGTCTGGCGCCCGTAGAGGCTACGCTCCTGCAGCGCCTGGTCCATCACGGCACGCACGTCCTTGACGCCGGCGGTGACCGCGGACAGCTCGACGAAGCGCCGGTCGGCAGCCTGCGCCACGAGGTGGGCCAGGGTGGTCTTGCCGGTGCCGGGCGGGCCCCAGAGGATCGCCGACAGCGGGCCTGCGGCGCCCCCGTGCCCCTCGATCAGCCGGCGCAGCGGTGACCCCGGCCGCAGGGCGTCCCGCTGGCCGTGGACCTCCTCCAGGCTCCGCGGTCGCATCCGCACCGCCAGGGGCGGTTGCAGCTCACCGGCCGCGCTGTCCCCGGGCTCGCCGGCGGCGGGCGCGCTGAAGAGGTCCGACATGGTGGCAGGCTAACCCTGTGCACCCCCTGACCCGACACCGAGAGCTCCTCGACCTCTCCGGCGAGGACCCCTGGGTCCGATGGGCCCTGCCCGATCCTCTCCGCGGCGAGGTCTGGGTGCACGAGGGGGTGGCGATGGTCGAGCGGGTCGGTCGCCGCCGCGGGTTCTGGGTCGCTCCGCTCCGGCCGGGTATGCAGCAGCTCGCCGGCGGAGCAGACCTCACCCCCGCGGACCTCACCGGCGAGGCCGACCGGGTCCGCGCGGCGCTGACGCAGCTCCGCGACGGCGGCCACCTGGACAGACTGGGTTCGCAGTCGGTCTCGGTGGTGCAGGAGCACGGACCGGTGGCCCACGAGGTCCTGGAGCTGGGCCAGGGCGGGGACTGGGACTGGATGTGGACCACGACGGCGCCTCCGGTGGCCTCGCGCGAGCGCGACGTGGTCGAGCTCGACGACACGGCCGACGCCGCGGAGCTGCGGACCTTCTCCACCACCCACAACCCCCGCGTGTGGACCGAGATCGGCACCGGGCGGGTCCGTCGCTGGGTCGGGATCCGCGACGAGGACGGGCGCCTGCTGGCCGTCGGCGGTGCCGAGGCGGAGGAGACCGGCGTGCCCCACCTGGCCGGCATCGTCACCGACGCCGACCTGCGCGGGCACGGCCTGGGCACGGCTGTCTCGGCCGCGCTGACCCGGTGGGCGGTGGCGCAGCACGGCGCGAGCACCCTGGGGATGTTCAGCGACAACGGTGCCGCCCGCTCCGTCTACCGTCGGCTGGGCTACCGGACCGCCCGCGCCTGGCACAGCCGTGAGCTCCTGGACGCGGTGCACGAGAGACCGGCATGACCGGCCTCGGGCGGGTCGTCCGACTCCTGCTCACGGCGGTGCTGCTGAGCGTCTTCCTCGTGGCCCAGATCCGCGGGCACGACGACTGGTGGCCGCTGGGGATGCTGGGCCAGTACGGCGTGGCCCGCGATCCCGACGGCCAGGTCGTGGACACCTACCTGGTGGGCGAGTTCGCCGACGGGCAGCGTCGAGAGCTCCCGTTGAGGGTGTCGGAGACCGGTCTGGCCCGGGTCGAGCTGGAGCTCGCCCTGCCCCGCCTCACCGAGGACCCCAGCGGTCTGGCGGACGTGGCCGGGGCGTACGAGCGGGCCCATCCCGGGGTTGACGTGACCGCCCTCGAGGTGCGCCAGCACGTGCACACCCTCGTCGACGGGGGCCGGTCCGGGCCCCCGGAAGATCTGCTGGCGCTCCGCTGGGAGGAGCCGTGAGGTGGTTCTTCCCCGCCACGCCCCGTGCGAGGGTCGCGTGGGTGCGGTCGATCGTCGCGGTCTTCGCCGTGGTCGACGCCCTCTTCCTGCTGACCACCCCGCGTGGCCGGGCGCACACGCCCGACTTCTACCAGCCGGTCCCCCTGGCCGAGCTGGCCCACCTCCCGGCCCCGTCGTCCTGGTCCGCCGCGCTGGTCCTCGTCGGGATCGTTTGCGGCGCAGCCCTTCTCGTGCTCGGCGGGCGGCGCACCGCCCCGGCCTGGCTGCAGCGCGTCGGTGGTCCCCTGCTCGCGCTGACCTATCTCACCTGGTGCCTGTGGTCGATGAGCTTCGGGTATGTGGCGCACGACCACATGGCGATCGCGGTCGCCGTGGCGGTGCTGCCCACCGCAGGTGTGTGCCGCTACGGGCAGGTGGAGGCAGATCCTCGTGCCGGCTGGGCCTTGCGCATGGTGCAGCTCTTCACCGTGCTGACCTATACCGGCTCGGTGCTGGCCAAGGCCGTCATCAACGACTGGGACCTGGTGCGATGGGCCAACTCGGGCACCTTGGCCTGGGCCTTCCTGCGGCGGGGGAATCCGCTCAACTCCCTGCTCGTCGAGCAGGCCGCGCTGCTGCGGGTCTCGCAGTGGGGCGCCCTGGCCCTCGAGCTCGCCGCCCCCCTCGTCTTCCTCGTCCGCGAGCGCTGGCGCTGGCTGGTGGTGGTCGGCTTCCTCGGCTTCCACGCCACGACCTTCGCCCTGCTGGGCATCCACTTCCTGCCCACGGTCGTGTGCTGGTCGGCCTTCCTGCCCTGGGAGCGCTGGCTCAGCCGCCCCACCCCCTGACTCCCGACCGGCGCCTCAGGGGGAGAGCGTCGGCACCGGCAGCCCGAGATGCCGCAGCACCCTCCGCGCGGCGTGGTAGCCGCTCATCCCGTGCACGCCCGGTCCCGGCGGCGTCGACGAGCTGCACAGCCAGACGCCGGGGGCGACCGCATAGGGATCGAGCGCGGGCGTCGGGCGGGCCACCATCCGCCACATCGTGATCAGCCCGCCGGAGATGTCTCCGCCCGGGTATGCGGCGTTGTGCTCGCTCATCCTGGCGGCGGGGGTCACGACGCAGTCGACGACCAGGTCACGGAAGCCGGGGGCGAACCGCTCCAGCTGCGCGTCGGCCTGCGCCCGCACGTCGAGGGTCGAGCCCTGCGGCACGTGGACGTAGGCCCACAGCGGTCGCAGCCCGCTCGCCCCCAGCCGAGCGGGGTCGTGCACGGCCGGGTCGCTGACCAGCATCATCGGACGCTCCGCATGCCGCCCCGCAGCGACCTCCGCCTCGGCCAGACGCATCTGCGCGACCGTCCCGCCGACGTGCACCGTGCCCGCCCGCGCGACGTCGGGATGGCGCCAGGGCAGGGGCCCGGACAGCACGTAGTCGAGCTTCGCCGCCGCCGCCCCCACCGGCTGGGTCCGCAGCCGTCCGGCGTAGGGCTCGGCGAGCAGCCCGGCCGCGACCCGCACGTGCGTGTCGAGCAAGGTCGCGCGGGCGGGGACCAGATCGGCCGGCGTCCGGACCGGGTGATCGGTGACGACCTCTCCTCCGTGCGCCTCCAGGTCCGCCACCAGGGCCCGGGTGATCTCCCCGATGCCCCCGCGCACCAGCGGCCAGCCCGTCGCCGTGTGCGCCAGACTCCCCAGGTAGGCGGCCGTCCCCGCCGCGGCGAGCGAGGGCTGCCGGGTGATGGTGTGGGCCGCCACGCCCCCGATCAGGGCACGCGCCTCCTCCGTGCGCCACCACCGGTCGCCGGCCCGGGTCGACAGCACCCCCACCGCCCGGGCGAAGGCCGCCGCGGCCGCGGCCAGGCCGGACGGCCCTTCTAACGGTATGGAGCGCTTGTCACCGAGCGCGATCCGCGCCACGTCGTCCGCGTGCGCCACCAGCGGCCCCATGAGCCGCCGCCACGCGGCACCATCGATCCCCAGCCCCTCGACCGTGCGGCCCAGGTCCCGCCAGGCCACCCCGGCACGGCCTTCGTCCAGCGGCTGGGCGTAGGACACCTCCGGCACGACCAGCTCGACCCCTCGGGACGGGAGGTCGAACTCGGCGAAGAACGGCGAGGTCGGGGCGGCGGCGGGCACTGCGGCACAGACGTCGCGCAGCAGCCCTTCAGCCTCCCCGACCCGCTCCCCCACGAGCGGCAGGGTCCGGGCCCCTCCGCCCGGCGTCGGCTGGCCCTCCAGCACCGTGACGGAGAGCCCGGCGCGCGCGAGGGTGACCGCCGCCGCGAGCCCGTTGGGGCCCGCGCCGACGATCACCACGTCGCGCGTCACGGGTGGTCAGCTCTGCTTCGGAGCGACCTCGTCGGCGCCCTGCGGTGCCGGCACCGTGCCGCCCTCGCCCTTGGGCTCCGGCCTGGCGTCGACACCGGCCTCCTTGCGCTGCTCCGGGGTGATCGGCGCGGGCGCGGCCGTCAGCGGGTCGAATCCGCCGCCGGACTTGGGGAAGGCGATGACGTCGCGGATCGACTCGCTGCCGGCCAGCAGGGCCACGATCCGGTCCCAGCCGAAGGCGATGCCGCCGTGCGGGGGCGCGCCGTACTTGAACGCCTCGAGCAGGAAGCCGAACTTCTCCTGCGCCTGCTCCGGGGACAGGCCCATGATCGCGAAGACACGTTCCTGGACGTCCCGGCGGTGGATACGGATCGAGCCACCACCGATCTCGTTGCCGTTGCAGACCATGTCGTAGGCATAGGCCAGCACCGCGCCCGGGTCGGACTCGAGGGAGTCGACATACTCCGCCTTGGGCGAGGTGAAGGCGTGGTGCACCGCGGTCCACGCACCCGCGCCGACCGCCACGTCGCCCGCCGCGACCGCGTCACCGGCCGGCTCGAACAGCGGCGCGTCGACGACCCACAGGAAGCTCCACGCCGACTCGTCGATGAGGCCGACACGACGGCCGATCTCCAGCCGGGCCGCGCCCAGCAGGCCGCGCGAGGCCTTGGTGTCCCCCGCGGCGAAGAAGACGCAGTCGCCCGGCTGCGCGCCCACGTGCGCCACGAGCCCGTCGCGCTCGGCGTCGGACAGGTTCTTGGCGACCGGCCCGCCCAGTTCGCCGTCCTCACCCACGGTCACGTAGGCCAGGCCACGCGCGCCGCGCTGCTTGGCCCACTCCTGCCAGGCGTCGAACTGCCGGCGCGGCTGGGAGCCGCCGCCGGGCATGACGACCGCGCCGACGTACTCGGCCTGGAACACCCGGAACGGGGTGTCCGTGAAGTAGTCCGTGCACTCGACCAGCTCGAGGTCGAAGCGCAGGTCGGGCTTGTCGGTGCCGTAGCGCCGCATCGCCTCGGCGTAGGTCATCCGCGGGAAGGGCGTGCTCAACTCGATCCCCTTGACCGCCCAGACCGCCTTGGCGATCGCCTCACCGAGCTCCAGGACGTCCTCCTGCTCGACGAAGCTCATCTCGATGTCGAGCTGGGTGAACTCCGGCTGCCGGTCGGCGCGGAAGTCCTCGTCGCGGTAGCAGCGCGCGATCTGGTAGTAGCGCTCCATGCCCGAGACCATGAGCAGCTGCTTGAACAGCTGCGGGCTCTGCGGCAGGGCGTACCAGCTGCCCGGCTGCAGGCGCGCCGGGACCAGGAAGTCGCGGGCACCCTCGGGGGTGGACCGGGTCAGCGTCGGGGTCTCGATCTCGACGAAGTTGCGCTCGTCGAGCAGGTCGCGCGCCGCCTTGTTGACCTTGGAGCGCAGGCGCAGGTTCTGCCCGGCCGAGCTCGCGCCGGGGCGACGCAGGTCCAGGTAGCGGTGGCGCAGCCGCGCCTCCTCGCCGACCGTGACCCGCTCGTCGATCTGGAAGGGCAGCGGCGCCGCCTCGGACAGCACCTCGATCTGGCTGGCGACGACGTCGATGCCGCCGGTGGGCAGCTCGGGGTTGACGTCCTTGTCGGCGCGCGCGGTGATCTCACCGGTCACCTTGACGCAGTACTCGCTGCGCAGGTCGTGCGCGGTCCCCGTCAGCACCTCGTCGCGGGCGACGACCTGGACGACGCCGCTGGCGTCCCGCAGGTCGATGAAGGCGACGCCGCCGTGGTCGCGGCGTCGGGCCACCCAGCCGGTGAGGGTGACGGTGGTCCCGACGTGCTCCGGGCGCAGGGTCCCGGCCTCGTGGGTGCGAAGCATGTGAGGTCTCCTCTCGGTCGTGTTCCGAGAAGGACGGGCTGCCCTTCTCGGAAGGCAGCCCAGGAGGTGTGGGCGGGGGCCAGGTCGCGGTGCCACCACACCTTCGCCGAGTAGACCTCGGCCTCTCGTCGGTGACGCCGGACGCGCGGTGCACGGTCGAGGTTGCTCCGGTATGCCGTCTCTCAGGCATGCCGTGAGCCTCGCCTCGGCGGGTCGTCACTCCGCCCCGCGCACGGTGGCCCAGTCTACGGGCCCGGACGGGTGCCTCGCACCATCGTTCCCGTCCCGGGACGAATGGTCAGCGGCGGCGACGCGCGTCGAGGGCGAGCACGGCCAGCATCATCGGCCCGTTGCGCACCTGCCCACCCAGCACCGCGTCCACGGCGACGGACAGGGGGACCCAGCCGCACGGCATACCGGCCTCCTCGTCCTCGCGCTCGTGGCGCGCGTCCTCCGCCACGTCACGCAGCCCGGTGGCCAGGTGGACCGTGATGGTCTCGTCCAGGCCGCCCGGGGACGGCGTATGGGCGAGCAGCAGCTCCCAGTGCTCGGCCACCAGGTCCGCCTCCTCGGCCAGCTCGCGCTGCGCCGAGACGACCGGGTCCTCGCCCTCGACGTCGAGCAGCCCGGCCGGGATCTCCCAGTCGTGGGTGCCGATGGGGTGGCGGTACTGCTGGATCAGGAAGATCTCCGGCTCGCCGCGGTCCTCCCGCAGCGCGACGACGGCGACGGCTCCGGTGTGGGCGACGTACTCGCGCACCACGGTGGCGTGCCCGAGGTCGACCGTGTCGCGGCGCACGTCCCAGACCCGCCCCTCGAAGGCGGTCTCGGTGGCCAGCACCCTCGCGCGGTCGACGCGGTCGTGCAGGTCGTCGGCCCCGAGCCGAGGCGCCTCCAGGCTCATCGGGTATGCGGTGTCGCGACCGGGACGGTCACGGCAGCTCGTGGCGGTGGTGGCGGGCCTCCACCTCGACGAGCCGGCCGGAGCGCTGCTGGTCCAGCGCCGCGCCGATGAGACCGGCGAAGAGCGGGTGCGCGTGGTCGGGACGGGACTTGAACTCGGGGTGGGCCTGGGTGGAGACGTAGTAGGGGTGCACGTCGGCCGGCAGCTCCACGAACTCCACCAGCGAGCCGTCGGGCGAGGTGCCGCTGATCACCAGGCCGGCATCGGCCAGGCGGTCGCGGTAGTCGTTGTTGACCTCGTAGCGGTGACGGTGCCGCTCGGTCACCGTGGTCGCCTCGTAGGCACCGGCCACGACCGAGCCCTCGGTCAGCCTGGCCTCGTAGGAGCCGAGCCGCATGGTGCCGCCCAGGTCGCCGGCTCCCTCGACGAAGGCGTGCTGCTCGGCCATCGTGGCGATGACCGGCTCCATCGTCGTCGGGTCGAACTCGGTGGAGCTGGCCCCGTCGATGCCGGCCATGTGGCGGGCGTACTCGATGACCATGGCCTGCAGCCCCAGGCAGATGCCCAGGGTGGGGATCTTGCGCTCGCGCGCCCAGCGCAGGGCGCCGATCTTGCCCTCGATGCCCCGCACGCCGAAGCCGCCGGGCACCAGGATCGCGTCGACCCCGCCGAGCGCCTTGGTCGCGCCGGCCTCGGTGGAGCAGTCGTCGGAGGGGACCCAGCGGATCTTCACCTTGGCGTCGTGGCGGAAGCCGCCGGCGCGCAGCGCCTCGGTGACCGACAGGTAGGCGTCGGGCAGGTCGACGTACTTGCCGACCAGGGCGACCTCGACCTCGTGCTCGGGCTCGTGCACCCGCTCCAGCAGGGCGTCCCAGGCCGACCACTCGACGTCCTTGAACGGGATGCCGAGGTGGCGCACGACGTAGGCGTCCAGCATCTCGCGGTGCAGGACCTTGGGGATGTCGTAGATGCTGGGCGCGTCGATGCAGGCGGCGACCCCGTCGTGGTCGACGTCGCACATCATCGAGATCTTGCGCTTGATGCCCTCGGGCAGCTCGCGGTCGGCCCGCAGCACCAGGGCGTCGGGCTGGATGCCGACCTGGCGCAGCATGGCCACCGAGTGCTGGGTGGGCTTGGTCTTCAGCTCGCCGCTGGGCGCCAGGTAGGGCACGAGCGAGACGTGCAGGAAGAAGCTGTTGGCGCGACCGATGTCGTGGCGGACCTGGCGGGCGGCCTCCAGGAAGGGCAGCGACTCGATGTCGCCGACGGTGCCGCCGATCTCGGTGATGATGATGTCGGGGCGCTCGCCGTCGCCGGCGTTGGCGGCCGCGCGCATCCGGGCCTTGATCTCGTTGGTGATGTGCGGGATGACCTGCACGGTGTCGCCGAGATACTCGCCGCGGCGCTCACGGGCGATGACGTCGTTGTAGACCTGCCCGGTCGTGACGTTGGAGCGCCCCGAGGCGTTGACGTTGAGGAAGCGCTCGTAGTGGCCGATGTCCAGGTCGCACTCGGCGCCGTCCTCGGTGACGAAGACCTCGCCGTGCTGGAAGGGGTTCATCGTGCCGGGGTCGACGTTGATGTAGGGGTCCAGCTTCTGCATGGTCACGCGCAGTCCTCGGCTCCGCAGGAGGAAGCCCAGGCTGCTCGCCGTCAGACCCTTCCCGAGCGAGGAGGCAACGCCCCCGGTCACAAAGATGTGCTTCGTCGTCTCCGCCACGGGCTGTCAGTCTACGTGACACCACCGACGGCCGTGGCAGGCGGATCGCCGGGGGCGTGTCAGCCCGCTCGCCGGCGCGTGCCGGCGCACCTTCCCGTGGGTGGTCGGCCGGGTTCAGGCACGGTATGCGGCCAGCGCCGCCTCGACCGCGTCCGCCACCGTCGGCAGCTGCGCGGAGCGGGCCTTCGCCCGCCGGCGGAGGTCCCCCGCGAGGCCGGGGTCGGTGAGGACCTGCCGCATCGCCGTGGCGACGGCTGCGGGCAGGTCGGCGTGGGCATGGTCGACGAGGAGGGCACCGTCCCCGAGCAGGATGCCGGTGCCGCCGGAGTCGGTCGCCACGATCGGGGCACCCTGCTGCAGCGCCTCCTGCAGCCAGACCGGCTGGCCCTCCCACGCGGCGGTGGAGACGACCAGGTCGGCGGCGGCGAGGAGCTCGGGCACGTCGGTGCGGTGGCCGAGCAGCCGGATCGTGCCGCCGGGGGACCCGGCCTCCTGGATCTGCTGCTCGAGCCGGGCCCGCTCGGGCCCCTCGCCGGCGATGGCCAGGACGGGCCGCGCCTGAGTCGTGTCGCCCGCCCAGGCCGAGACGAGTCGCAGGTGGGCCTCGACCAGGACGTGCTGCGCCTTCTGACGGGCCAGGCGTCCGGCGCTGACGACCAGCGGCGTCGCCGCGTCCAGTCCCAGCTCTGCCCGGAGCCGGGCCCGCACCTGCTCCGGGTCCTGGGTCCGTCGCGCCGGGGTGGCCGGGACGACGGCCAGGCCGGTCCGCCGGGCCCCGGCCCCGGCCGCCCGCGCCACGAGATCGGGTGAGACCCCGAGGAGGAGGTCGGAGCCGCGTGAGACGAGCTGCTCCATACCCAGGTAGACCGCGCGCCCGAACCTCCCGTCGGGCGGGGCGTTGTGGGTGGTGACCACGAGGCGGGGCCGGGTGCCGTGGCAGGAGCTCGTGCGGGACAGGCCCGTGCGGGGCAGGGTCAGCCGCGCCAGCACCGCCAGCGCACCGGCGCGCAGCCCGTGGGCGTGGACGATGTCGGCGCCGCCCATGGCGCGGCGCAGGGTCGCGACGGCCGTGCGGTCCCGGAGCGGGTGGGGGCGCTCCCCCACGGGGAGGTCGACGACCGGGACGCCGAGATCGAAGCGCTCGGCGACGGACGCCGGGCAGGCCGCGACGACCCGGTGGCCGCGCGCGGCGAGCCCGCCGGCGAGCTGCTCGACGTGACGGCCCACTCCCCCGGCGACCAGGCCGGTGACCAGCAGGATCCTCATCGTCGCCCCCTGACCCGCGCGGCGACGGTGCGCCAGGCCTCGGGAGCCACCAGCCGCAGGGCGGCCGCGACGCAGAGCAGGACGAGGGTGCCGGCGAGCAGCCCCGACCCCAGGGTGGCGATCCAGCCCTCGGTGTCCCGGGGCAGCACCAGCGTGGTGACGACCAGCGCCGTGCCGGCGCCCAGGAGGGCCGCGAGGGTGGCGCGGGCCAGACCGGCGAGGGACGCCCGGCCCCAGGCCCTGCGGAGCTCCAGGAGCAGGAGGGCGCCGCCGAGCGTCATACCGAGGCTGGAGCCGACGGCCAGCCAGCGGAGGGTGTGGGCGACGCCGTCACCCTGGCCCAGCGCCAGGAGGGGCACGAGCGCTGCCACGGCCCACCCCAGGAGCGCCGCGGCCGCCGCCCGGCGCGGAGAGCCGACCGCGTAGAGGGCCCGGGTGCCCACCGCGACGAGAGCGAAGCCGAGGAGCCCGGGGGCGAGGAGGGCGACGGTCGGCCCCAGCGCCTCCAGGGTGGGACGACCGGCGGAGCCGGCACCGACGTCGAGCAGGAGGAAGGCGTCGCGGATCGCGTGGCGGGCGGCGACGAGCGCGGCGGCGGACGCGGTCGCTGCCACGACGGCCCCGGTCAGGGCGCCGCGCAGGACCCGGACGGCCTCGTCGCGGTGCGCGGCCAGGCGCGGGAAGGCCGCGGTCGCCAGGGGCACGACCAGCACGGCGTAGGGCAGCAGGTAGACCGTCTGGGCGTAGGTCCAGACCGTGATCCCGGCCACCCCCGTGGCGGAGTTGGTGAGCAGGAGCGCCGCGACCGCGGCGAGCTGCTGGCCCAGGACCACCACGACCCCGGCCAGCACCAGGGCGCCGGCCCGGCGGCCCGTGCCGGCGGGGAAGGTCCAGGTGGGTCGCCAGCGCACCCCGAGCCGGGAGGCCGGCAGGAGCAGGGGCAGGCTCAGCGCCAGGACGCCGAGGGTGGTGCCTCCGGCCAGCAGCCAGATCCCGCTGCCGTCCAGGGCCGCGCCGGGGTCGGTGGCGTCGTGGGTTGCCCCGTAGGCCAGGTAGACCCCGATGACGACGAGGCTGGACAGCAGGGGCGCCAGGGCTGCGGCCAGGAACCGGCGGTGGGCCTGGAGGACACCGGCCAGGACGATCCCGATGCCGTAGAGCGCGATCTGCGGGGCGAAGAGGAGCAGCATGAGCGCGCCGGCGGAGCGGGCCTGCTGGGGGTCGCAGCCGTCGGGTGTGCCCAGGAGCCAGAGGGTGATGGGGCCGGCGGCCAGCGCGACGACCGCCGCGATCGGGAGCAGCACCGTCAGCGTCCAGGTCATCAGCGCCGAGGCGGTCCGGTCGGCGAGATCCTCGTCGCCGCGGTGCAGGTGACCGGCCACCAGCGGGACCGCCACCGCGGCCAGGGCGCCACCGGCGGCGACCTCGAAGAGCACGTTGGGCACGAGGTTGGCGGTCGTGTAGACCTGACCGACGCAGGTGGCGCCCACGGCCTTGGCGAAGACCAGCCAGCGGACGAGGCCGACCGCACGGGCGGCGAGGGTGACGACCGCGACCAGGCCGGCGGCAGCCAGCAGCCCTCCCCCGTGCAGCCTCGGGCTGGGCGTGGGCGCCTGCGCGGTCATGCCGACCGGCCCCACCGGTCGATCCGGCGCAGGAAGGCGTTGCCGTCGATGACGGCGCTGAAGCTGACCCGCTCGCTGGCCAGGATGAGTGCGCTGACGCCGCCGAGTGCCAGGGCTCGGCCACGCGGTCCGAGGGCCTGGGCCGCGGCCAGCCCGACGGCCGAGCCGAGAGGGTTGGCGCCGGTGTCCCCGAGCATGGCCCGACCGGCCAGGTCCTCGGGCAGGGCCGCCAGTGCCGCGCCGACGACGGACGCGGCCGGCGGGCGGCCGGCCACCGCCAGCGGGACTCCGGTCAGCAGGCCGACCTTGAGCGCACGCCCCGGTCTGAGGTCGAAGAGATTGGCCAGGTTGGCCGCGCCGGCCACCAGCGCCCCACCCGTGAGCGTGTGCAGACCGACGGGCCGGCCGGCGCGGCGGTCGGACCAGGCCGTGGCCAGGAGGCCGGAGGCACCCAGCGCCGCGATCTTGACCGTGCCGGTCGTCACCCTCCCGTGCCGCAGCGCCGTGAGATGACCGCGCAGGCCCTTGGCGTCGGCCGAGCCGTCCAGGTCGTCCAGGGCACCCGCCGCTCCGGCGCCGAGCACGGCGAGCGTCGCGGGCGGATCGACCAGGAGCAGCGGCAGGGCCGTCCCCGCCGTCAGGGCCACACCCTCGGTGAGGGTCACGGGGTCGCCGGCGTGGTTGGTGCGCTCCCACCGCGCGGCGCCGCCGGGGAGCCGGCCGTGCCTGGCCACATCCTGGACCGTCCACGTGCCTGCCAGGGCCACCGCGGCGATCGCGAGGGACCCCAGGTGGGCGGAGGTGCGCCTCACGACGTGGTCGTGGCCGTGGCGTCGTCGGGGCCCGGCTCCACCCCGGGCAGCACGACCTCGCTCCCGCCGTCGTCCTGGCCGGCACCCTGATCGGCCCCTTGACCAGCTCCCTGACCGCCGGGGTCCTGCTGCCCCGGGTCCTGCTGCCCCGGGTCCTGCTGTCCGTCGTCCTGCACACCGTCCTGGAGGTCGTCCTGCCCAGGGGCAGGAACCTCCGGCGTCGGGGGCATGACGGGTGGGACCGAGGGCATGACCTCCTGGGCGAGGTCCCCCAAGCCGTAGTGCCCGGGCTCGCCCTGGACCGTCCAGGCCAGCGCCAGGACCGTGGCGAGCTGGCCGGTGGGGCTCTCCAGGTTGTCGACGGTGGACACGAGCTCGGCGAGGTCCTCGTCGTCGCGCACGGCGTGGACGAGCGGGTCGACCGGGCTGACCCCGTCGCTCTCGCGGGACTCCCCGCCCGTGCCGGCCACGACGAAGCGAGACTCGACCCGGGTGAGCGCGTCCACCAGGTCGACCCGTTGCGTCAGCGCCTCCGCCCCGACACCCTCGGCGGCCGCGGCCGCGGTCAGACCGCCCGGCACCAGCACGATCGCCTCGGGAGCCACGCGGGTGCCCGCCGTGGCCGGGTCGGTGTCCCGCCAGGTGAAGTCGACGAGTCGCTCGTCCTCGAGTGCGGCCGCCACGGTCAGCCAGCCTCCGGGGTGGGCCGGGTGGTCGGCCCCGGCCAGGGTGGCGGCCAGGACGGTGGCGACCGTGGGCACCACCCCGGTGGTCGGCTCGGGGGCCTGGACGAGCTCGGCCAGCCCGTCCAGGGTCTCCTGCCTGTCCGCGGGCGGGTTGGGCGCGTCCCAGCGCGGGTCGACCTCGGCCATGAGCACGACGATCGCGCCGGCGCTCACGAGCTTCCCCTCGAGCTGGTCGACCACGTTGCGGTCGGCGCCGGGCATGACCACCAGGCCGACGCGGACACCGCTGAGCGTGCCCCCGGTGACGCGCTCGGACACCAGCCCCAGCGCCCCGTCCTTGGCCTCGGCCAGCCGGTCCGCGTGCTCGACCTGCGCCCGCAGGTCGGTGCGCTCCTCGCGCAGCTGGGCCACCTCGCTCTCCAGCGTGGAGGAGATGCCCTCGCGCAGCGGACCGGCGCCGAGGGCGATGCCCACGGCGAGCGCGATGAAGACGGCCACCAGCGAGACGAGGTGGTAGCGGAAGTCGATCAACGAAGAAGTCCCTCGATCCAGGCCCAGACGTCATCCCATCGTACGGCCAGCACGCCGAAGAGAGCGCGCCCTCCGGGGGTCACGCTCAGGGCGACGACCAGCGCGAACAGCCCGGCCAGGACCAGCCACACGAGCGATGCGCTGGAGATGCGGGAGCGGTAGAGCAGGCTCACGCCCTTGGCGTCGACCAGCTTGCTGCCGACCCTCAGACGGGTCAGGAAGGTGCTGGCCATGCCCTTGCGACCCTTGTCCAGGAACTCCACGAGGGTGGCGTGGGTGCCCACGGCCACGATGAGCTCGGCGCCCAGCCCGTCGGCGAGCAGCATCGCCACGTCCTCGCTGGTGCCGGGCGCTGGCAGCTCGACGGCCTTCAGGCCCAGCTCCTCGATCCGCTCCAGGCCGGGCGCGCGACCGTCCCGGTAGGCGTGGACGACCAGCTCCGCCCCGCAGCCCAGCGCGCGGTCGGACACCGAGTCCATGTCACCCACGATGAGGTCGGGCCGCAGACCTTGGTCGAGCAGCGCGTCGGCGCCGCCGTCGACGCCGATGAGGACGGGCCTGGCCTCCCGGATGAAGGGCCGCAGCGTCTGCAGGTCCTCCTTGTAGTGGTAGCCCCGCACGACCACGAGCACGTAGCGCCCGTCCATGTCCGTGGACAGCGTGGGCAGCCCGATCCCGTCCAGGAGCAGCTCACGCTCGGCCTTGACGTACTCGACGGTATTGGTCGCGAAAGCCTCGATCTGGCTCGAGACGTTGGCCCGGGCATCCGCCAGCTGGGCCTGCACGAGCGCGTCGTCGAGACGGACGCCCCTGGCCACGACCTCGTCGCCGGCCCGCAGGTCGTCCCCGTCGATCGTCACCTCCGTCCCCTCGGCCAGCTCCATGACGGCCGCTCCGGCGAAGTCCAGGATCGGGATGCCGGCCTCCAGCAGGATCTCCGGCCCCCGGTTGGGATAGGCGCCGGTGGTGCTGGGCGAGGCGTTGACGACGGCGGCCGGGCCGCAGGCGACCAGGGCGTTGGCGCTGACCTGGTCGAGGTCGTCGTGGTCGATGATGGCGATGTCGCCGGGCTGGAGCCGCTTGGTGAGGTTCTTGGTCCGGGGATCAACGCGCGCCGTGCCGACCACCACCTGCTGGTGGATCCGTGCCTGACGGGCCTGCTGTCGTGCGCGCCCCGCGCGCCCCACGCGTCCGGCAGGCCCCTGTCCGGGTGCTCCTCCCTGGTTGGCGGGCAGTGCCACCTCAGCCCACCTCCTCACGCCGGGCGAGCAGCTCGCGCGCGTGCTCCACCGCGGCCCGTGAGTCGGCCACCCCGCCCAGCATGCGGGCCAGCTCCGCCTCGCGCTCCTGCCCCTCGACGACGGCCACGTCGCTGCTGGTCACCTGTCCGTCGGTGCTCTTGCGCACCACGAGGTGCCGGTCGGCGTAGGCCGCCACCTGGCCGAGGTGGGTGACCACGATGACCTGGGCCGAGCGGGCCAACGCCGCCAGCCGGGCGCCCAGGTCGAGAGCGGCCGCGCCCCCGACGCCGGCGTCGACCTCGTCGAAGACGTAGGTCGGCACCTGACCCCGGGCGCAGACGAGCTCCAGCGCCAGCATGACCCGGGACAGCTCACCGCCCGACGCTGCGCGGGTCACCGACCGGGCGGGCGCGCCGGGGTTGGCCGCCAGCCGGATCTCGACCTCGTCCAGTCCGTGGGTCGTGGCCCTGGCCCACCCGCCGTCCGGCAACGGGACGCCCCGGTCGTCGTCGGCCTGCGCCGGTCGGGCGGCCACGTGGACCTCGACCACCGCCGACCCCATCGCCAGGTGCGAGAGCTCGGCGGTGACCTCCTGGGACACCCTCTCCGCGGTGGCCGACCTCGCCCGGCTCAGCGTCCCGCCGGCGGCCCCGACCTCCGCCGCCATCGCCTCCACCTGGGTCTCCAGCTCTTCCAGCTCCTCGTCGGAGACGTCGATCCTGCCCAGCTCGGCGGCCGAGCTCTCCCCGAAGGCGAGCAGCTCTGCGGTGCTGGGGCCGTACTTGCGCAGCAGCGCCGTCAGGTCGGCCCGCCGGCGGTGCACCTCGTCGAGACGCTCCTCGTCGACCTCGATGGCCGACCCGTAGGAGGCCAGGTCCGCGGCCAGGTCGCTGGCCAGGTAGCCGATCTCCCCCAGGCGGGTCCGCAGCGAGGCCAGCTGCTCGTCGTGCACGCTGACGGGAGCCAGGCCGGACTCCGCCGCGGCCACCAGGGCGACCAGGCTCGGGGCGTCCTCGGCCGGGTCGTCGGAGCCGACCAGCACGTCGTGCGCCGACAGCGCCGCATTGCGCAGCTCTTCGGCGTGGGTGAGGCGCTCGGTCTCGGCCCGCAGGACGTCCTCCTCGCCCTCCACCGGTGAGACCGCCTCGATCTCCTCCAGGGCCGCCCTGAGCATCCCCACCCGGCGGGCCCGGTCGGCGGCGGTGCTGCGCAGCTCGGCGAGCCGGTCCCGCGCCGCGAGCCATGCCGCATACCGCTCCTGGTATGCGGTGAGGGCCCGGGCGACCTCCTCCCCACCGGCGTCGTCGATCAGCACGCGGTGCTGGTCCGCGTCGCGCAGCCGCCACTGGTCGGCCTGGCCGTGGACGGCCACGAGGTGCTGCCCGACCTCGGAGAGCACGGACACCGGCGCGCTGCGTCCACCGACGTGCGCGCGGGATCGGCCCTGGGCGGCGACGGTCCTGACCAGCACGAGACCGTCGGAGACGTCTCCCCCGGCCTCCTCCACCCGGATGCTCGCGGGGTGGTCGGGCGCGACGTCGACCTCGCCCTCGACGACCGCTGCGGGAGCGCCGTCACGCACGAGGCCGGCGTCGGCACGGTCGCCCAGAAGCAGCCCGAGGCCGCTGACCACCATGGTCTTGCCCGCGCCGGTCTCGCCGGTGATCACGTTGAGGCCGTCGCTCAGGTCGAGCTCGGCGTCGTCGATGACTCCCAGCCGGTGGATACGGATGCGCCGCAGGGTCACTGCCGCGGCTCCCCGTCCTCACCGGCGGCCGGCCCCCGCCACCCGCTCACGGGCAGCGCGAACTTGGCGACCAGACGGTCGGTGAAAGGGTCGTCGCCGAGCCGGGCCAGGAGCACCGGCGTCTCGGAGCGGCGCACCTCGATCCGGGCCCCGGCCGGCAGCTCGACCGTCCGCCGCCCGTCGCACCACATCACGCCGTCCACGTAGGAGTGCGGCACGACCTCGACGGCCAGGTGGGAGTCGGGGCCGAGCACCAGCGGCCGGGCGAAGAGGGCGTGGGCCGAGATCGGCACCAGCAGGATGGCCTCGACGTCGGGCCAGACCACCGGACCACCGCCGGAGAAGGCGTAGGCGGTCGACCCGGTCGGCGTGGAGATCACCACGCCGTCGCAGCCCCACGTCGACAGCGGCCGGCCGTCGACCTCGACCGCGACCTCGAGCATCCGCTCGCGCGCAGACTTCTCCACCGAGGCCTCGTTGAGCGCCCAGTTGTGGGCCACCACGACCCCGTCCTGGACGACGTCGACCTCCAGGGTCATGCGCCGCTCGACGAGATAGTCGCGCGCGATGATCCGACCGACGAGGGCGTCGACGTCGTCCTTCTCGGCCTCGGCCAGGAAGCCCACCCGGCCCATGTTGACCCCCAGGAGCGGGGTGCCCGCGGGCCTGGCGATCTCGGCCCCCCGCAGGATCGTCCCGTCGCCGCCGAAGATGACCACGAGCTCGGCGTCGCTGGCGTCCACGTGCGGCGGGACGGGGCTCTTGTGCGCCGTGATGCGGCCGGTGCGCACCACCTCGTGCGTGGGCGCCGCCTCGGGCACCTCCTCGACCTCGATCCCGTGGGCGGCGAGGCGCTCGGCGAAGACCCTCGCCATCTCCGGCATCTCGGGACGCGTCGGGTGGGTCACGAGCATGATCTTGCGGCTCATGTCTCCTCCTCTGCGCGTAGAACGTCGCACCGTGCGGCCAGGGTCTCCTGCGGCAGGCCCCAGTCCATCATGCCGGAGACGGTGCTCGAACCCGGCGCGGCCGTGCGCAGCCAGAGAAGGTACTCGATGTTGCCGTTCCCGCCGGTCAGCGGCGAGCGTTCCACTCCCCCGACCCGCAGCCTGAGGTCGGTGGCCGCGGCGATGACCTCACGCAGCGCTGCCGCCCGTGCCTGCGCGGACCTGACGATCCCGCCGCGGCCGAGCCCCGTGGGGCCCACCTCGAACTGGGGCTTGACGAGGAGGACGACGTCGGCGCCCGGCTCGCAGACCTCGGGCAGGACCGGCAGGACGTGGCGCAACGAGATGAACGAGACGTCGCAGACCACCGCCTCGACCCGGCCGCCGAGCGTCTCTGCGGTCAGACCGCGGACGGTGGTCCCGGACAGGTCGACGACCTCCGCACGCCCTCCCACGCGCGGGTCCAGCTGGTCGTGGCCCACGTCCAGGGCGAGCACCTGGGCGGCGCCGCGGGAGAGGAGGACCTGCGTGAAGCCACCGGTCGAGGCCCCGATGTCCAGGCAGCGGCGAACGGAGACGTCCAGGCCGGCAGCACCCCATACCGCGAAGGCGTGCTCCAGCTTGAGCGCACCACGACCGACCCACCCGTCCGTGATCCAGGCGGCCTCCCCGGCCGCCTGCCCGCTCACCTCGACCTGCTGCCCTTCCTCCACGGGGTATGCGGCACGCGTCACCGTGGCGCCGTCCACCTGCACGGCGCCGCCGACGACGAGCGACTTGGCCTGGGTCCGGGAGGACGCCAGGCCGCGGGACACCAGCTCGAGGTCCAGGCGGCGTGGGCTCACCGTCGAGGCCCTGGACGTGCCTCCCCGGGAGCCGGTGGCGGTGGTGCGGGCGCGGTGAGACGAGCCTGTAGGGCCCGGTGGGCCTCGGTGGCCGCCTCCAGCTGCGTGGCGGGATCGCCAGACATGGCGCGGTCGAAGGCGGCCAGTGCGTCGTCGACCGCGCGGTCGCCGGTGGTCGGGTGCCCGGTCGGCGTCGGTTCGGGTGTCGCTTCGGGTGTCGCTGCCGAGGGGGTCAGTTCTTGGTCCACAGGTGCTCCAGATCCGGGATGGTGGCGGCGATGTGGTCCGGCCGCAGTTCTTCGGGGACCTGCTCGACGTCGGCCTCCTGGGACACTCCGGTGAGCACCAGAGCGCTGCGGATCCCGGCCCGTGCCGCTCCGGCGATGTCGGTGTCGAGGCGGTCCCCGATCATGAGGCACTCCTCCACCGGCAGCCCGAGCCGGCGCACGGCGTGCTCGTAGGCGGGGGCGTGCGGCTTGCCGACCACCTCGGGGCTGGCACCGGTCGCCGAGGCGACGGCTGCCAGCAGCGAGCCGTTGCCGACACCGAGACCTCGTGCCGTGGGGATCGTGCGGTCGTCGTTGGTCGCCAGCCAGCCGGCCCCTTCGCGGATGGCGTAGGCGGCCTCGGAGAGGGCCAGTGCGTCCACGGACGGCCCGTAGCCCTGCACGACCATCCCCACGGTCAACGGCTCCCCGTCCTCGTGGCTCTGCCGCACCTCTCCGGGTCCGACCTGCCCCAGACCCGCTTCTGCCAGGGCGATGGCGACGCCGGAGCCGCCGACGGCCAGGATCGTGCTCCCCTCCGGGAGCGTCTCGTCCCCGGAAGCGAACCGGTCGGCGAGGACGGCGGCCGCCACCTGAGATGCGGTCAGGACATCGTCGGCGCCGGTGGGCAGCCCGAGTGCGGTCAGGTGCTCGGCCACGTCCTGCGGTGTGCGGGAGGCGTTGTTGGTCATGAAGAGAACCCGGACGCCGGCCTCACGGGCCGCGGAGAGTCCCTCGACCGCACCGGGGCACGCCTCGTCGCCGCGGTAGACGACACCGTCCAGGTCGCACAGCAGCCCCCGGACGGTCATGCCTTCCTCTCCCCCGGATCCTGCGCTCCATCTCCGGACCCCGGCGCGCGATCACGCTCTCCGTCGACCTGGCGCCCGGCGTCACGCTCGGGCTGGGTCTCAGACTCGGACTGGGCGTCCGGCTCGGGCTGGGCGTCCGGCTCGGGCTGGGCGTCAGGCTCAGGCTGCGGGTCGCCGGTGAGGTCGACGAAGATCGGCTCCTCCTCCTGGCCGAGCAGCTCGGCCGCGTCGGTCTCGCCGAGAGCGTCGACGTCGGCGGCCTTGCGATACCACTCCAGAGCCTCCTCCTCCCGGCCGTCGGCCTCCAGCGCCGCGGCGTAGGCGTAGCGCAGCCGGGCCGCCCACGGGGCCTTGGGGCTGCCGGCCATGGCCAGGTCACGCAGGTGCTGGACCGCCGCGGCCGACTGACCCAGGTCGAGACGGGCACCGGAGACGACGATCGCCATCTCGATGTACTCGGCGGGCTCCAGCCGGGAGGCCTCACGGGTGGCGGCCAGCTCGAGCGCGCGCTCCGGCCGGCCCAGGCCTCGCTCGACATCGGCCATGAGCGGCAGGAGATGGTCGAGCCCGGAGATGCGCCGGGCCGTCCGGAACTCGGCGAGGGCCTTGGCCCACTCCTGACGGCGGTAGTGCACGACGCCCAAGGTCTCGCGCACACCGGCGACCCGGCCGGCACGCTTGGCCGCGGCCTCCGCGTGCGCCAGCGCGATGTCGAACTCCTCGGCATCCAGCGCGCGCCCGACGGCCACCAGGTGGCGTGCCACGCCTTCGGCGTTCTCCTTGCTGAGCGTCAGGAGTTCGTGGCGCAGCTCCTTGGACAGCTCGCCCGCCTCGATGTCCTCGGGGATCTCCGGCTCCCGCACGCGCGGCGGACGGTCCTGCCAGTCGCGACGGGGGCGGCGGTCGTCGCCATCCCGACGAGGACCCCGGTCCTCCCACTCCCGGCGGGGACCACGGCCCTGACCATCGCTGCGGGGGCCACGGTCTTCCCAGTCGCGGCGCGGGCGACGCTCATCACCATCGCGGCGCGGGCGACGCTCATCACCATCGCGGCGCGGTCTGCGGTCGTCGCCATCACGACGGGGTCCGCGATCTTCCCAGACACGACGGGGGCGACGCTCATCACCGTCACGGCGCGGTCTGCGGTCGTCGCCATCACGACGGGGACGGCGATCCTCACCCTCGCGACGGGGACCCCGGTCCTCCCACTCCCGGCGGGGACCGCGGCTCTGGCCGTCACGGCGGGGACCACGGTCGTCCCGCCGGCCCCCCTGGTTGCCACGGGGACCCCGCGGACGGTCCTGGCGACGTCCGTCACCACGCTCTTCAGCCACGAGTACTGCCTTCCTTGCCCCTGTGGGGCTCGATCTGGGGCCGGACATGCGAATGGGCCCTGACCAACACTCTGTGTCGATCAGGGCCCATCCTAGAAGTGTGGTCCGGCGGTGTCCTACTCTCCCACACCGTCTCCAGTGCAGTACCATCGGCGCTGTCAGGCTTAGCTTCCGGGTTCGGAATGTGACCGGGCGTTTCCCTGACGCTATGGCCGCCGTAACATTATCGAGTTGTTCGAACATCTAGCCCGGGGGCGTGTTCGTATCCCGAGAGACCGTACAGTGGACGCGTAACATCTTTGTTGTTTTATGTTGTCGGCTTATTAGTACCGGTCAGCTCCACACATTACTGTGCTTCCACATCCGGCCTATCAACCCAGTAGTCTAGCTGGGAGCCTCTCCACCCCGAAGGGTGATGGAAACCTCATCTTGGAGTGTGCTTCCCGCTTAGATGCTTTCAGCGGTTATCACGTCCGAACGTAGCTAATCAGCGGTGCCCTTGGCAGGACAACTGACACACCAGTGGTTCGTCCATCCCGGTCCTCTCGTACTAGGGACAGCTCTCCTCAAGTTTCCTACGCGCGCAGCGGATAGGGACCGAACTGTCTCACGACGTTCTAAACCCAGCTCGCGTACCGCTTTAATGGGCGAACAGCCCAACCCTTGGGACCGACTCCAGCCCCAGGATGCGACGAGCCGACATCGAGGTGCCAAACCATGCCGTCGATATGAGCTCTTGGGCAGGATCAGCCTGTTATCCCCGGGGTACCTTTTATCCGTTGAGCGACGGCGCTTCCACAAGCCACCGTCGGGTCACTAGTCCCGACTTTCGTCTCTGCTCGACATGTCTGTCTCACAGTCAAGCTCCCTTGTGCACTTACACTCGACACCTGATTGCCAACCAGGCTGAGGGAACCTTTGGGCGCCTCCGTTACCTTTTAGGAGGCAACCGCCCCAGTTAAACTACCCACCAGGCACTGTCCCTGATCCGGATCACGGACCGAGGTTAGATATCCAGAACGACCAGAGTGGTATTTCAACGTTGACTCCACAACCACTGGCGTGGCTGCTTCACAGTCTCCCACCTATCCTACACAAGCCGTACCGAACACCAATACCAAGCTATAGTAAAGGTCCCGGGGTCTTTCCGTCCTGCTGCGCGTAACGAGCATCTTTACTCGTAGTGCAATTTCGCCGAGTTCGTGGTTGAGACAGTGGAGAAGTCGTTACGCCATTCGTGCAGGTCGGAACTTACCCGACAAGGAATTTCGCTACCTTAGGATGGTTATAGTTACCACCGCCGTTTACTGGCGCTTAAGTTCTGAGCTTCGCGCTTGCGCGCTAACCCGTCCCCTTAACGTTCCAGCACCGGGCAGGCGTCAGTCCGTATACATCGTCTTTCGACTTCGCACGGACCTGTGTTTTTAGTAAACAGTCGCTTCTCCCTGGTCTCTGCGGCCCTTGACGCTAACCCGCTAGGGGTTTCACGCCGCGGGCCCCCCTTCTCCCGAAGTTACGGGGGCATTTTGCCGAGTTCCTTAACCACGATTCACTCGATCGCCTTGGTATTCTCTACCTAACCACCTGAGTCGGTTTGGGGTACGGGCGGCTAGAACCTCGCTAGAAACTTTTCTTGGCAGTATAGGATCGCCCTGCTTCCCGCATACGCGGTCACTATCAAGCCTGAGGCACTGATGGGGCGGATTTACCTCTCCCCGGCCCTGCGCTCTTGGACGTGGACAACCATCGCCACGCGGAGGCTACCTTTCTGCGTCCTTCCATCGCTTACCTACTACACGCTCGGGTCACGCGCTAGACCGCCACGACCTCCACCCGAAGGTGAAGGGGATGCGACGGCTTCGGGCGTTTAGCATCACATGATTCGGTATTGGGCGGTTCTTCGCCGGTTCCGGAATATCAACCGGATGTCCATCGACTACGCCTGTCGGCCTCGCCTTAGGTCCCGACTTACCCAGGGCAGATTAGCTTGACCCTGGAACCCTTGGTTATTCGGCGGAAGAGTTTCTCACTCTTCATTCGCTACTCATGCCTGCATTCTCACTCGTGTCGGCTCCACACCTCGATCACTCGGGCGCTTCTCTGCCGACACGACGCTCCCCTACCCAGCAACACGCCTGGACCCACACAAGTGTGGGCCGAGCAAAGTGTCACTGCCACAGCTTCGGTGGTGTGCTTGAGCCCCGCTACATTGTCGGCGCGGAATCACTTGACCAGTGAGCTATTACGCACTCTTTAAAGGGTGGCTGCTTCTAAGCCAACCTCCTGGTTGTCACAGCAACTCCACATCCTTTCCCACTTAGCACACGCTTAGGGACCTTAGCTGATGATCTGGGCTGTTTCCCTCTCGACTACGAAGCTTATCCCCCGCAGTCTCACTGCCATGCTCTCACTTACCGGCATTCGGAGTTTGGCTGACGTCAGTAACCCGGTGGGGCCCATCAGCCATCCAGTAGCTCTACCTCCGGCAAGAAACACATGACGCTGCACCTAAATGCATTTCGGGGAGAACCAGCTATCACGGAGTTTGATTGGCCTTTCACCCCTACCCACAGCTCATCCCCTCAGTTTTCAACCTAAGTGGGTTCGGGCCTCCACGCGGTCTTACCCGCGCTTCACCCTGGCCATGGGTAGATCACTCCGCTTCGGGTCTAGACCCAGCGACTATGATCGCCCTGTTCGGACTCGCTTTCGCTACGGCTACCCCACACGGGTTAACCTCGCCACTGAGCACTAACTCGCAGGCTCATTCTTCAAAAGGCACGCCGTCACCAGACCGCAGTCCAGCTCCGACGGATTGTAGGCACACGGTTTCAGGAACTATTTCACTCCCCTCCCGGGGTACTTTTCACCTTTCCCTCACGGTACTTGTCCGCTATCGGTCACCAGGGAATATTTAGGCTTAGCAGGTGGTCCTGCCAGATTCGTACGGGATTTCTCGGGCCCCGTACTACTTGGGTGGTGCGATACGGAGTCGACAATATTTAAGCTACCGGGGTATCACCGTCTACGCCAGGCCTTTCCAGACCCTTCGCCTATACCATCGATTTCTTACTCCGCGCACGCGTGTCAGCACGTGCACACACACTCCCACAACCCCTCGCCTGCAACCCCTGACAGGTCATCACACAGACAAGGTTTAGCCTCTTCCACTTTCGCTCGCCACTACTCACGGAATCACATGTTGTTTTCTCTTCCTGTGGGTACTGAGATGTTTCACTTCCCCACGTTCCCTCCACACACCCTATATATTCAGGTGCGGGTGACTGGCGATGAAGCCAGCCGGGTTTCCCCATTCGGAAATCCTCGGATCAATGTCTGGTTATCGACTCCCCGAGGCTTATCGCAGATTCCTACGTCCTTCTTCGGTTCCTGGTGCCAAGGCATCCACCGTGCGCCCTTAAAAACATAAAAGCCACAAAGATGCTCGCGTCCACTGTACAGTTCTCAACATACGACCAGGCCAACCCCCACCGGCCCCAGCAACCAAGCTGGAACAAGCAAAGGCCCCGGACAACCAGAGACACCCAACCCCTCCACGACCCCGCCCAGGCCAGCACAACAGCCGGCACCACGAAGCCACGACAAAGGGGCCCGATCCCTCAGGACCCAACAACGTGTCAGCACCACCACCCACCAGCGACAGCCCCAGCTTTCCCCACCCCCAAAGAGGCCGTACTCACCAACCGGGCCACCACCAACAGCGGCAGCGACAGAATCTTGATGTTCCACCCAGAGCAACCCACCGTGGGACACTCGCCCACGCAGCAGGCCACAAAACCCACCCGACAAAACAGCCGGGGGGCGTGATGCTCCTTAGAAAGGAGGTGATCCAGCCGCACCTTCCGGTACGGCTACCTTGTTACGACTTAGTCCCAATCACCAGTCCCACCTTCGACAGCTCCCTCCACAAGGGTTGGGCCACCGGCTTCGGGTGTTACCGACTTTCGTGACTTGACGGGCGGTGTGTACAAGGCCCGGGAACGTATTCACCGCAGCGTTGCTGATCTGCGATTACTAGCGACTCCGACTTCATGGGGTCGAGTTGCAGACCCCAATCCGAACTGAGACCAGCTTTAAGGGATTCGCTCCACCTCACGGTTTCGCAGCCCTCTGTACCGGCCATTGTAGCATGCGTGAAGCCCAAGACGTAAGGGGCATGATGATTTGACGTCATCCCCACCTTCCTCCGAGTTGACCCCGGCAGTCTCCTATGAGTCCCCACCATCACGTGCTGGCAACATAGAACGAGGGTTGCGCTCGTTGCGGGACTTAACCCAACATCTCACGACACGAGCTGACGACAACCATGCACCACCTGTATACCGACCTTGCGGGGCACCCATCTCTGGATGTTTCCGGTATATGTCAAGCCTTGGTAAGGTTCTTCGCGTTGCATCGAATTAATCCGCATGCTCCGCCGCTTGTGCGGGCCCCCGTCAATTCCTTTGAGTTTTAGCCTTGCGGCCGTACTCCCCAGGCGGGGCGCTTAATGCGTTAGCTGCGGCACGGACCCCGTGGAATGGGACCCACACCTAGCGCCCAACGTTTACGGCGTGGACTACCAGGGTATCTAATCCTGTTCGCTCCCCACGCTTTCGCTTCTCAGCGTCAGTAGTGGCCCAGAGACCTGCCTTCGCCATCGGTGTTCCTCCTGATATCTGCGCATTCCACCGCTACACCAGGAATTCCAGTCTCCCCTACCACACTCTAGCCTGCCCGTACCCACTGCAAGCCCGGAGTTAAGCCCCGGGATTTCACAGCAGACGCGACAAACCGCCTACAAGCTCTTTACGCCCAATAATTCCGGACAACGCTCGCACCCTACGTATTACCGCGGCTGCTGGCACGTAGTTAGCCGGTGCTTCTTCTGCTCCTACCGTCACAAAAGCTTCGTCAGAGCTGAAAGAGGTTTACAACCCGAAGGCCGTCATCCCTCACGCGGCGTCGCTGCATCAGGCTTTCGCCCATTGTGCAATATTCCCCACTGCTGCCTCCCGTAGGAGTCTGGGCCGTGTCTCAGTCCCAGTGTGGCCGGTCACCCTCTCAGGCCGGCTACCCGTCGTCGCCTTGGTAGGCCATTACCCCACCAACAAGCTGATAGGCCGCGAGTCCATCCCATCCCGATAAATCTTTCCACCCCATACCCATGCAGGTTGGAGTCATATCCAGTATTAGCACCGGTTTCCCGGAGTTATCCCAGAGGAAAGGGCAGGTTACTCACGTGTTACTCACCCGTTCGCCACTAATCCACCCAGCAAGCTGGGCTTCATCGTTCGACTTGCATGTGTTAAGCACGCCGCCAGCGTTCGTCCTGAGCCAGGATCAAACTCTCCGATAAAAACCCTTAGATCCCTAAAAGAGAGCCAAGAACCTGACAAAAACCACCAGCACCCACCGCGGGGGGCGACAAGCACCAGTGGCCAAACAAAACAATACTTGGCATCAAAAAACTGACACGCTGTTGAGTTCTCAAGGATCGGACACACACC
>NZ_JBQGWG010000032.1:0-24925 GCF_052073805.1 Ornithinimicrobium panacihumi
TGTCGACGGCGCTCGAAAACTGGGCGGTTTCGGCGGTCGAAGAGTGAACGGTCTCAGTCTAGGGATTCCTGCTCGGCCTTGATGCTGGGAAGCGTCTCGACGCCGCGGTCGCGGAGCCGGTAGGAGGCGCCTTTGAGGGCGATGACGTCGGCGTGGTGGACGATGCGGTCGATCATCGCGGCGGCGACGATTTGGTCGCCGAAGACGCCGGCCCAGGAGCTGAACGGCAAGTTCGACGTCAGGATGAGGGAGGCGTGCTCGTACCGGGAGGAGACGAGCTGGAAGAAGAGGTTGGCGGCGTCCTGCTCGAAGGGCAGGTAGCCGACCTCGTCGACGATGATCAGGCCGTAGCGGCGCAGCCGGGTGAGCTCGGTCGGCAGGCGGCCGCGGTCGTGGGCCTCGGTCAGGCGGGTGACCCAGTCGGTGGCGGTGGCGAACAGGACCCGGTGTCCTTGCCGGGCGGCGGCGACGCCGAGGGCGGTGGCCAGGTGCGTCTTGCCCGTGCCCGGCGGTCCGAGGAGGACGACGTTGCGGTGCTCGGCCAGGTACGCACCGGAGGCGAGGGCCTGGATCGGGGTGCGGGCGCCGGGTTGGTGGTCGAAGTCGAAGTCCTCAAGGGTCTTGACCGCGCCGAAGCCGGCGGCGCGGATGCGTAGCCGGGCCCCGGAGGCGTTGCGGGCGGCGACCTCGCGTTCCAGGACCGCGGCCAGGTAGTCCTCGTGGGTCCACCCGCTGTCGCGGGCGTGGTCGGCCAGGCGGGCGGCGGACTCGGTGATCCGCGGCGCCTTCAGCGCCGCGGCCAGGTGGGTGATCTGCTTGAGCGACTCGCTCGCGGATGCTGGTTTGCGGCTCATCGCGACTCCAGCTCGCCGGCGTCGATCCCGAACGCCTTATCGTAGTCGGCCAGGTCCCGGACCAGGTCGTCGGCCTCGGGACGGGACCTGGGGTGCTGGTAGTCGCGCCGTAGCGCGGCGGCGGTCGCCACGTGGGCGGGGTCGGTCACGGTCATGCTCCGGGCCCACCGGCGTGGGTGCTCGGCGACCAGCCGGCCGGCCTGGCGGACCCGGATGGTGTCCAGGTCTGCGGCGACGTCGACCCGGGCCCCGATCGCGCGGGGGTCGACGGAGTAGTCGGAGGTGTCGACGCGCACGTAGTAGTCCCGGCCGAGGCGGACGTGGTTGCGCCAGCCCAGGTGCAGCACCGCCGGCGGCAGGGGCAGCATCGCCTCCTTGTCCGCGGCGAGCAGGTCCACCGGACGGGCCTTGATCGTGCGCACCGTCCGGGCGTTAGCAGCGGACAGCCAGTGGGCGAACTGGGCGTTGAAGTCGCTTGGGGACTCGAAGTGGCGCCCGGGCATGAAGGAGGTCTCGAAGAAGCGGTTGCGGCGTTCGACGATGCCCTTGGACTCGGGATCCCGCGGTGGTAGCAGCACCACCTTCGTGGCCAGCATCCCGGCGAACACCGCGACCGGCTCGGTCAGCTTGCCTCGTCCGATGCCGGGCTCGTTGTCCCAGATCAGCCGGCGCGGCACCCGACCCAGCTGATCCAGCAGCTCCCACGTGCCCAGGAGCAGGTCCGGGGTCTTTCGGGTCGGGATCATCCTCCCCAGCGTGAACCGGGAGTACCCGCAGGTCATGACCAGTACCGGAAGCAGGGTACGGGAGCCGTCCTCGAGCAGGATCTTGCGCGGCGGGAACCACAGGTCGCACTGCGCTACGTCCCCGGCCGTCCAGGTCAGCCGGTCGGCCGGGTCGATCGGGCGGTGGTCGACCCTCAGGCGGTTGACGTTGTCGCGGAACCATCGGATCGAGCCGGTCCACCCGACCCGTTCGGCCAGCACCGTCGCGGGCATGTCCGGCGTCTCCTCGAGGAGTTCACGCACCCGCGCCTCATACGGCGTGAACGACGTTGGACCCGCTCTTCTCTCGTACTTCGGTGGCCCGTCCGAGGCGATGGCGTTTATGACCGTCGTCCTCGAGATGCCCAACTTCCTGGCGATCCTGGCCTTCGGCACGCCGTCGGCGGCCAGCCTCCTGATCAGCGCCCAGTCCTCCATGGTGATCACACTCCAATCGTTGGCGGAGTGTTCACTTTTCGAGCGCCGTTACTGTCTAGTTTTCAAGCGCCGCCGACAGTTATGCCTGTGATCACTTCAGACTATTGCTGCATACAAGTGCCGGTTGTGCAATCTTCGCTGCATTGTCGAGATGCAGGGAAGACTGCACAGCGTCTCTGGCCATCCTTGCACGATCCGCCCTGCTGCCCCGGGCCATGTAATGTACGCGCGCGCCCCGCGGCAATCAGTGCGTTCGATTCACGGCAGAAGGTCCCAGAACTGACGGCGGGCGGACATCGCGTGGATGACCATCTCTCGCCGCTGCGGAACACGAGGACGACCGTCTCCAGCAGCCGAGCCTGAGTGTCGAACCCGAGCCGCAGCTCACGGTGGGGCCACTCTTCAGCTCCAAGGGCTCGATCCACAACGACAGGTCCGCAGTCTGGACGGCGTCCTCCGGAAGGACGCCGTGCTTGAGCGCGCTGCGATGGACCTTCACGCGGCGTAGCCGGCCAGCGCTCGTCGAATCGCCTCGGAGCGGGACAGGTGCTCCCGAGCGGCGTACGCGTCCAGCGCTGCGATCTCCTCGGCAGTGAGTCGAACAGCGATCACCTGGCTCGGGGCCGCCCCGCGCCCGGGACGGCCCCGGCCGCGGCGCTTGACCTCTTCGACGTCGTAGCCGGCCTCAGCCTCGTCGGCCCACTTCTGGATCTGCTCGTCTGTGACCTGGTCACTCGGTGCCATAGCGAAAATCGTATAACGAAAACCCGGCGTCCGGAAGAGGCCGCCAGCCGGAACCATCAGCGGCGTGAGCGCGTCTGGCGACGACAAGGACGGTAGATACGTCGAAAGACCGCAGACCTGCGCCGCATCCCGGGCGATTTCAGAAGTTGAGGATGAGGTCCTGGCCGTCGGCGAGAGGTAGGTAGGCCAGGCCCGCCGACGTGAGATGCCGCTCCGCGGCATCGGCGTCTGCTGTGCCGGCGTGGGGGACGATTCGTGCGCCGGTCAGGTTCAAGGTATCAACCGGCATCTCGGCCGAGTAGCCCGCCGGGAGTTCGTCCGCCGAGTCCATCAGCTCGATCCCCGCGAGGTCGACAGAGGTCACGCACGCACCGGCCGAATAGCCGGCATAGGTGAGGTGCGGCGACTGATGGAGCGCTTCAGCGAGTCCTGCCGCGGTGGCGGCGCGAGCGAGAACGAAGGCGTTGCCACCGACGACCCACAGCAGGTCAATGTCGGCCAGACGCTGGGTCAGAGCGCCTGGATAGTTCCAGAACTCTCGGAGGTCCAGTTCGGTGCTCGAGTAGCCGAGCCGCTCGAGGTCCCCGGTCTCCCGATCCCAGCTGAGGAGCCGATCTGGGAAAGGGTCCAGCGCGTTCATGATGATCGCCGCGCGACCGCCGTGCGCGGCCAGAACGTCGGCACGCGCTCCGAGCCGGTAAGCACTCAGGTAGATCCTCACGGTTCGGATGCTAGGTCCGGTTGACCCAGGCCGCACTCGCATTCGCGGGCGGGAACATCCGACTCTCGGCAGTAGTGGTAGATAGCCGGGCTGGTGTCAGGGTCTGCTCGTTCGCAGGCTGGTGGAGCCTGCGCGCATTGTCAGTGGTGTTCCCTATCGTCGATGTCATGTTCCTGCACGACGACCGGCTGATCCTCAGCGCCACCGACGTGACCCGTCACGTCGGCTGCGCGCACGCGACCACGCTCGAGCTCGACGTGCTGCGGGGAGGGCGTCAGGCGCCGACGGGGGAGGACGCGGGGCTCGAGCTCGTCGCCGCCCTGGGGATGAGCCACGAGCAGGCCTTCCGTGCCCAGCTCGAGAGCGAGGGGCGCGAGGTCGTCGAGATACCGGCGGTCGGTTCGCTGCGCCAGCGGAAGGCGGCGACCCTCGAGGTGATGCGCTCCGGCGCGGACGTGATCTACCAGGCCACGCTCTTCGACGGTGGCTGGCTCGGCCACGCCGACTTCCTCCTCCGTGCCGAGCGCCCCAGCGCCCTCGGCGAGTGGTCCTACGACATCGCCGACACCAAGCTCTCGCGTCACCTCTCGGTCACCGCGCTCCTGCAGATGGCGGGGTATGCGGAGCGGCTGGCCCAGCTGCAGCAGGCACCTGTGGATCGACTCACCGTGGTCGCCAGCGACGGGACGAGGCACGACGTGCGGTCCGTGGACGTCCAGGCCTACGCCCGTCGCGTAAGGGCGGGCCTGACCGGATTCCTGGAGGCCAGTGTCGAGGCCCGGGAGCCGCTGACCGCGCCTGTCCCGACCAGTGCCTGCGCCCGCTGCCGCTGGCTGGACCACTGCACCGCAGAGTGGGAGGCGTCCGACGACCTGAGCCTGGTCGCGGGCCTGCGCTCAGACCACCGGGAGGCCCTCATGGCAGCCGGCATCACGACAGTCGCGGCACTGGCGGCGACCAACCCCGGTGCGCTCTCGGGCGTGCTGAGCAGCCGGGTGCGGGAGCGCCTCCACGGTCAGGCGAAGCTCCAGGTGGGGGAGAGGGAGAGCGGGGCTGCCGCATACCTGCTCCTCCCGCCCGAGACCGGGCGGGGGCTGCAGCGCCTGCCCGAGCCCGACCCCGGCGACGTCTATCTCGACTTCGAGGGCGATCCCCTCGCCGACGGTGGCAAGGGGCGGGAGTATCTCGCCGGCATCTGGACCAAGGACGACGTCGAGGATCCCTTCATCGCGTTCTGGGCGCACAGCGAGGCGGAGGAGGCGGAGCTGACCCGTGAGCTGCTGACCTGGCTGGCGGACCGGTGGGACAAGCACCCCGGGATGCACGTCTACCACTACGCGGCCTACGAGGTCTCCGCATTGAAGCGGATGACGATGCAGCACAGCACGGGCGTCAGCGAGCTCGACGAGATGCTGCGCGGTGAGCGCTTCGTCGACCTCTACCAGGTCGTGCGGCAGGGGATGCTGCTGTCCAAGCCGTCCTACTCGATCAAGAAGGTCGAGGACTTCTACTGGGGCGAGCAGCGGACCGCGCAGGAGGGGGAGGTCGCCGACGGGATGGCCTCGGTCGTGGAGTACGAACGCTGGCTCGCCGGCGGACAGGTCGACGACGCGGTCATCGACGCGATCCGGGACTACAACCGCGAGGATGTCCGCTCCACGCACGCCCTCCACGAGTGGCTGGAGGAGCGCCGCGCCGAGCTGGCGACGAGCCACCAGCTGACGCGCTACGTGGGCATGAAGAAGGAAGAGGCGCGCGACAGCGAGGCCATGCGCGAGGAGCAGGCGCTGGCCGATCGCCTGGTGGCCGGCGGGCACGAGCTGCTCGCGGGTCTCGTCGGGTGGCACCGGCGCGAGGACAAGTCGGCCTGGTGGGACTACTACCGGACCGAGACCATGTCCCGTGACGAGCTGATCGAGGACAGCAAGGCCATCGGGGGCGTGGGCGAGCCACAGGCCGTCGGGGTGGTGAAGCAGTCGAACATCTGGCGCTACCCGTTCCCTCCGCAGGAGCTGAAGGTCAAGATCGGAGGCACGATCGACGAGGCCCGTCGTCCCGACCATGAGGCGGAGAAGCGCCGCAGCGTGGGGACAGTGGTGGGGGTCGACGCAGCGGCGGGCTGGATCGAGGTGTCGCGCAGCGTCAAGCTTCAGCCTCTGAGGCCGGACGCACTCGTGCAGAACGATCTCGTGGGCAGCGCCATCATCCGGGCGGCACTCATGCGCCTCGGGGAGGACGCCATGGCAGGGCGCGAGAGCCTGGGGCTGCGGGTCCTGGACCGGCGAACCCCGCTGATCCCGCCACGGTTGGAGGGCGAACGCTCCGGTGAGCTGATGCGCCGCGTCGGTCGGGGGCTCGCCGGCGAGGTGCTGGCCGTGCAGGGACCACCGGGAGCCGGCAAGTCCTACAACGCAGCTCTGCTCATCCGGGAGCTCCTCGACGCGGGCAAGAAGGTCGGGGTCACCGCCCAGTCGCACCGCGTCATCGCCGACCTCATGGCCAAGGTCGAGCGGCCCGGCGTGCGCAAACCGAAGGAGGGCACGCCGAACCCGCCCGAGGGTGCGCTCATCACCCTGGCCAAGGACAACAAGAAGCTGGACAAGGCGATCGCCGACGGAGCGACCTTCATCGGGGGCACGGCCTGGCTGTGGGCACGACCCGAGATGGCCGAGGCGGTCGACGTCCTGGTCATCGACGAGGCGGGGCAGTTCTCGCTGGCCAACGCGGTCGCGGTCGCCCAGGGTGCGAAGGCGCTGGTGATGCTGGGCGACCCGCAGCAGCTGCGCTCGCCCACCCAAGCCACCCACCCGTACGGGTCGGGCGTGTCCGCGCTGGAGCACCTGATGGAGGGCAGGGAGACCATCGACCCGGCCCGCGGCATCTTCCTCGACAAGACCTGGCGCATGCACCCGGACATCACCGGCTTCGTCTCCGAGCTGGCCTACGAGGGGCGGCTGCGCTCGGAGGAGCTGACGACGCAGCAGCGCCTGGAGGCTCCTGGACGGCTGACCGGGTCGGGGCTGCGCTGGTTGCCGGTGGAGCACGTCGGCAACTCCTCCTTCTCCGCCGAGGAGGCGCGGGTCGTGCGGGAGCTGGTCGAGGACCTGCTCCGGGGCAGCTGGACCAACGAGAAGGGCGTCCGGGGACCGATCCGGCGCGAAAACATCCTGGTCGTCGCGCCCTACAACGCCCACGTGCAAGCGCTGCAGGGTCAGCTGCCGGCCGGAGTGCAGGTGGGCACGGTCGACAAGTTCCAGGGGCACGAGGGTGCCGTCGTCATCTACTCGATGGCCTCCTCCAGCGTCCACGACGCCCCTCGCGGCGTCGACTTCCTCTACGACGTGCACCGGCTCAACGTGGCCGTCTCCCGTGCCCGGGCCCTCGCGGTCGTCGTCGGCAGCCCGGCGCTGCTCGAGGCCCCGGTCACCACCCCCGCGGACCTGCGCGCCGTGAACGCGTTGTGCCGGTTCGTCGACGAGGCCGAGCAGGTCTGAGGAGGCGTCCGGCTCCGGTGGGTCCTCGGCCCCAGGGAACCGTCGGGCCCAGCGCCCGAGCGGGTTGAGAAGATGTCCCGCATGGGGCCGGCCGTCGACGTGCAGAACATCAGCGTGGCCATCGACGGACAGCCGCTGCTGACCGACACCACCTTCACGCTGGACGCAGGCACCTGCCTGGCGGTCCGGGGTGACAACGGCTCGGGCAAGACGACGCTCCTGCGCGTCCTGGCCGGCCTCCAACGTCCCACGACCGGCATGGTCCACGTGATGGGACGCAGCGTCGACGAGCGCGACGCCGCCTTCCGCCGCAGCGTCGCCGGGCTCATCGGCGCCCCGCCCTTCGCCCGCGACCTCACCGTGCGCGAGCACCTGCGGCTCGTGGCCCTCGCCTGGGGCGGGACCGGCGTCGACGCGGACGAGGCCGCCACCCAGGTCCTGGCCGAGCTCGGTCTCGCGCACCTGCAGGACCGCTTCGTCCACCAGCTCTCCTCCGGCCAGACCCAGCTCTTCGCCCTCGCGCTGACCCTCGTCCGGCCGGCCGAGGTGCTGCTCCTCGACGAGCCCGAGCAGCGGCTCGACCCCGAGCGCCTCCAGCGGGTGGCCACCGCCCTCCAACGCCGCCACCGCGACGGCACCACGATCGTCATGGCCACCCACGACCCGGACCTGGCCGCCGCGCTCGCCGACCGGACCCTCACCCTCGCCGGGGCCGCGTGAGCCCCGACGGCGTCGGCAGCAGCCGGCACCTGCGCGCCGTCCGTCGCGAGGCCGTGTCCGAGCGGCTGCGCACCAGCGCGGGGGAGGACGCCTACGCGATCTACGTCGCCTTCCTCGTCCTCATCCTGCTGACCAGCCCCTACTACTCCGTCATCACCGCGCTCACCCGCCCCGACGTCCTCCCGCTCCTGGTCGACCTCGCCCCGCGCGTCGCCGCGACCACCGGCTGGCTCGTGCTCGCCGGGGCGGTCCTGCTCGGACGGGTCCGCGGGCCGGCGCACCTGCCGCCGCTGATGGCCGCCCTCCTCGGCTCCGGACCGTGGCGACGGAGCCTGGCGCTGCGCCGGCCCCACCTGCGCTCGACCGGCCTCCTCGCCCTCGCGCTGGTCGCCGTGGTGATCGCCCCCGCGGTCGCGCTCGGCATCGCCGGCCGCCCGGTCCTCGACCTCGTCATCGTGCTGCTGGCCACCCTCGCGCTCGCCCTTGTCGCCGCCACCTGCTGGCTCGCCGGGCAGGCGCTGCCGCGCGCCTGGTCCGCCGGCCTGGCCGCGATCCTGGCACTCCTCGCCCCCTTCGCGCCGCTGCCTCCCCTCGGTCTGGGGCTGGCTGCGGTCGCCGCAGGGTATGCGGTGCCCCACCTCCTCGACCGCCTCACCGGCGCCGCTCTGCTGGAGCAGTCCCGGCGCTGGGACAGCGCCGGAGTGGCGGCCGTGACGGGGGACCTGGCCGCGGCGGCCGCGCACCTGCGGCTGCCCCCGACCCTGGGCGCCCACTGGCGCGCCGTCGGAGCCGGGCAGTTCCTGCCCCTGGTCTTCTGGCGGCGCGACCTCGTCGGCTCGCTGCGCGACCCGGAGCGCTTCGTCCTCGGCTGCCTGGGTCTCTTCGTCGCGGGCGCCCTCGGCGCGCTCGCCGGAGCGTCTCCCGAGATCGTCCGCTGGGCCGTGCTCGCCGTCTCCGTCGCGGTCGCCTACCTCGCCGTCGGCCCCTGGGCCGACGGCTACCGGCACACCCTCGAGGCGGCAGGTGCCCCCACGCTCTACGGGACGGGCACCGCATACCTGCTGCTCCTGCACTCGCTGCTGCCCCTGACCCTCGTCACGCTTCTCGGCGGCGGGGGAGTGCTGCTCGTCGCGGCGACGGTCGGCGCCGCACCGCTGACCGCGCTCGTGAGCCTGCTGGGGCTCGCGCTCGCGGTCGCCGCGCGCATCCACGCGGCGGGCAAGGGCCCGCTGCCGCTCGCGCTGCTCACCCCCGTGCCCACGCCCATGGGCGACCTGTCCGCGCTCAACGTCGCGGCCTGGCAGGTCAGCTCGCTGCTGGTCGCCGGTGCCGCCGCTGCGCTGGCCGGGCACCTGGTGCTGGGTGGAGCCGAGCCGTGGCTGCTGGCCTATCCGGTCGCGGCGTGGTTCCTCGTGCGTGGGGCGACGGGGCCGCGGACGTCCTGAGGGCGGCGCCCGTCAGGCCGCACCCCTCAGGCCGCGTCCTCCTCGTCGGAGGGCGTGTCGTTGAAGGCGCCGAAGGCTGCCGCCATGGCGATCCCGATGGCCAGGAAGGCCCAGTTATCCAGCGAGACGGCCAGCGCGATGCCGATGCCCAGGCCCAGGATCCACGCGGTCGTCCGGTCCATCTCGCCCTTCTTCTTGGGTCGCTCAGGGGGCGGCGGGGCAGGCTGTGGCATGTCCATGGCTCCCACGGTGCCACGCAGCGACCCTCGGCACATCGGTCGTCCGCGGGAGATCGCTCTCCGACCTGCGACGGAGGTGAGGGCTCAGGAGACCAGTCGGGCGGCGAGCTCGGTGACCGTCCGCTCCCGGGCCACGGTGCTCTCCAGCGGCTCGGCCGCATACGAGCCGGCGATCGGCTGGACCATCACCTCGGTGACGTCGTGGGTGGCGGCGAGCGACCGCATACCCTCGGCAACCTCGTCCGCGGTGCCCAGCAGCCACGGCGCGGTGATCGCCGCGAACCGGTCGGCCGGCAGCAGGAGCGGCGCGGCCATCGCCTCGTCGACGGTCATGAGCGGCGCCGGATCCATCAGCGCACCGACCTGGAGGCGTGCCATCATGTGCTGGAAGGGCAGGGCGAGGCGCTCGGCCTCCTCACGGCTGTCGGCCACGACCGCGTTGACGGTCAGGAAGGTCTGCGGCTCGCCCGGGCCGGCCCAGGAGGAGCGGTAGAGCGCCAGCGCCTCGGCCGTGCCGCGCCCGGCGAAGTGGTGGGCGAAGACGTAGGGCAGACCCAGCTGGCCGGCCAGGCGCGCCGAGTAGTCCGAGGAGCCCAGCAGCCAGACCGGGGGAGCCTGCAGGGCGTGGGGAGTGGCGCGCACGTCGTGCTCGCGCGGGCCGATCTGGATGCGTGCGCCGTCGGGGGACATGTAGGCCGCGACCTGCTGCACGTAGTCGGGGAAGCGCCGCACGGCGTCCTCGTCGCTGAGCCCGGCGCGCAGCGCCCAGCTCGTGACGGGGTCGGTGCCCGGTGCGCGGCCGATGCCCAGGTCGATGCGGCCGGGGTGGGCGGCCTCGAGCAGCGCGAACTGCTCGGCCACCGCGAGCGGGGCGTGGTTGGGCAGCATCACGCCGCCGGAGCCCACGCGGATCCGCTCGGTCGCCGCGGCGAGCATCGAGATGATCACCGGCGGGCTGGTCGAGGCCACCGAGTGGGTGTTGTGGTGCTCGGCCACCCAGTAGCGCCGGGCGCCCGCCTCGTCCGCGACCCGCGCCAGCCGGCGCGCCGACTCCAGGGCCTGACCGGTGGTCTGGCCGGTGCGGACGGGGACGAGGTCGAGGACGGAGAGCGCGAGGGAGGTCATGTGGGTGCCAACACGGAGGCCCGGCGCAGGCTTCCCCGGGGCAGCCGGTCCGTCTCGGGCGTGCCTGCTGAGAGCCGGGCTCAGGGTCGGATGATGGTCACGCCAGGCACCGCGCCCGGGCCGTCCATCGCCGCGAGGGCGGCCGGCGCCTCCTCCAGCGGGATCGGGCGGGCCAGGAACCGCCCCGGGTCCAGCCGGCCGGCGGCGATGTCGGACAGCATGCGGGGGTAGTCCGCCGCCGCCATCCCGTGGCTGCCCAGCACCTGCAGCTCCTGGCCGATCACGACGTGCATCGGCACGGTCGCCCGGTCGCCCACGACGGCCGCGGGCAGCAGCCCGATCTGCACGTGCCGCCCCTGGGCCCGCAGGCTGCGCACGCCCGCGTCGGCCGTGGCCACCGAGCCGAGCGCGTCTATGCTGACGTCGACGCCGTCGGGGTGCAGCTCGCGGATCGCTGCCACCGGGTCGCCGACGGACGCGTCGACCGTGGCGGCCGCGCCGACCGAGCGCGCCAACTCCAGGGCGCCGGCGGCCACGTCCACCGCGACCACCTGCGCGCCCCGGGACGCCGCGATCATGACGGCGGCCAGGCCGACGCCGCCGCAGCCCAGGACGGCGACCGTGTCACCCTCCTGCACCTTCGCCACGTCCACGACGCCCCGGTATGCGGTGGCGAACCGGCAGCCCAGCCCCGCCGCCACCTCCATGGTCACCTCGTCCGGGAGGGGGACGAGGTTGAAGTCGGCGGCGGGCAGCGCCACATACCCGGCGAACGAACCAGGGCCGGAGAAGCCGGGCTGCCACTGCTGCGGGCACACCTGGGCCTGGCCGGCGCGGCAGAGCCGACAGGCGCCGCACCCCAGGACGAAAGGTGCGACCACGCGTTGCCCGACGTGGAGGGTCTTCACCCCGGGACCGATCTCGTGCACGGTGCCGGCCAGCTCGTGGCCGGGGACGTGCGGCAGCGTGGTGATGTCGGGGTCGTGGCCCTGCCAGGCGTGCCAGTCCGAGCGGCACAGCCCGGTGGCCTCCACGCGCACGACCACACCACCCTCCGGCGCCCGAGGGCGAGGGACCTCCACGACCCGCGGAGCCTCGCCGAAGGCCTCGAAGACCATCGCCCGCATCATGGTGTCGACCGCAGCCATGCTGCCATCCTCCTACTGGTAGGAGATGAAGTCCGGCAGCGGGTCCACCTGCGACATCGTCTCCTCGGGGGAGAGCATCGGGGTGTCCTCGTCGTAGAAGTTCTTCCAGCCCCAGTGCTTCATGGACGGGGCGTGCTGGTGCAGCGAGCGCCAGGTGGCCTGCTTGTCCGGCTGCGCGCCCTGCCCGTCGGCGTGGATGAGCAGGGCCAGCTCCTCACGGCTCTGGTCGACCGCGTCGGCCTCGGGGATCATCCCGAGGTGGAACTGGTGCAGCACCAGCACCTTCTGCGGCAGGTCGTTGTCGCGGGTCAGGTCGGCCAGCCAGTCGACGACCTCGTTGACCTCCTCGATCCCGACCTGGCCGATCTGGGTCAGGTGCACCTGGTGGGGCTGCAGCCGCCACTCGGGGTCCAGCGCCAACCCCACGTGGGGACGCTCGAGGAGGTCCTCGTAGAGCTTGGCCTGGGTCAGGAAGTCGGTGCGTCCGGGCTGGAGGTCGAGCACGACGTAGAGGCCCTCCTCCTCGGCGAGGTCGACGAGGGGCTCGAGCTGCTCGACGGCGATCTCGGAGGAGTAGTCGTTGTCGGCGCCGGCCTGCGAGCTGGCGACGGTCGCGATGATCTCCAGGGTGGGCACGACGGTCTGGTCGGTGAGCGGTTCATACCACCCCGCGTGCTCCTCGGCCCGGGCGATCGTCTCCTCCGGCCCCTGCTCGCCGAGCACGCCGAGCGCGCCGCTGCCGGGCGTCCCGTAGAGCGCCACGTAGGTCTTGCCGGGCAGGACCAGCTGGCCCCCGCCGGGCAGCTGGGTCCCGGTGCTGGCGGTCCTGACCTTCCAGGCCAGGTCCTCGGCCTTGCCGAAGCCCTTGCCCAGGCCGATCACCGTGGCCGGCCTCGCCTCGGCCAGGGCCTCCACGCTCTCGGCGGAGGCTCGAGGATCGGTATGCGGTCCCACGAGGACCCGTGCTCCCGCCGCCCGGGCGGAGCCCAGCGCGGCCAGGTCCTTGGCCTCCCCGGTGGACAGGACCGCCACCGTGTCCAGGGCCTGCGCCGGAGCCGTCGCGGGCAGCGCGTCGCGGTCACCGGTCAGCGTCGGCGCGGTCAGGGGGAGCCCTTCGGGCACGATCAGCGTGGGCGCGCCGAACTCGGCGGAGGTGAACGCCTCGACGGCCTCGTCCTCGGCGACCGCCTGGGGTGGCGCGGCTCCCAGGAGGGAGGCCAGCTCGGCGTCGGTCTGCGGCACGACGACGTCGATGGCGGGATCGGCGACCTCCCCGACGACCAGCGCCACCTCGGCACCCAGGCGCTCCAGCTCGGCGGCGGCGTCGGGACCGTCCACGACCAGGGGGACGCCGAGGCTGGCGGCGGCCGAGGCGCCGCGGAGGGTCTGCTTCTCCTCGGCCAGGACGACGACGGAGGCGGAGGCGAACAGCGCCTCGGTGACGCCCACCGCGCGCTCATCGCGGCCGCCGCTCAGCACCAGCGCCTCGTCCTCCGGTGCGGAGGTGGTGGCGCTCACCGCCTCCGGGGTGGCCTGGTCGGCAGGCTCCTCGTTCCCCTGAGCGTCTCCCCGGTCAGCTCCCTGGCCGGCGGAGCCGCTGGTCGCTCCGGTCGAGTCGCCGCCGGCGAGGCTGTCGCAGGCGCTCAGCGACAGGGCTCCGGCGCAGGCCAGGGCGGCCAGCGTCCGGGCGTTCGATCGAGTCCCCCGCAGGGCCATGGTCGGTCCTTCCTGATCGGCAAGGCCCCACGCTACCGATGGCGCCTGCACATCTCCTGCAAGGGCCCGCGAGTCGTTTCAGAGGGACGCCGCGGCCCGGGGCTGGCAGCGTGGAGCGGGTAGCACCGCCTCAACCCTCGACGAAGGAGAAGAGCATGCGTTTCACCCAGGATCACGAGAGCCTCCACGGCGCGGAGGTCATCGACAACAACGGTGACCGGATCGGCGACGTCGGCCAGGTCTACCTCAACGACACCTCCGGCGAGGTCGAGTGGGTCACGGTGAGGACCGGCCTCTTCGGCATGAAGGAGACGCTCGTGCCCATGGCCGGCGCCTCCGTCCGCGACGGGCAGATCGTGGTGCCCCACGAGAAGGCCTTCATCAAGGACGCTCCCAACGTCGACGTCGACGCCCACCTCGACGAGGCCCAGCAGAACGAGCTGTTCGCCTACTACGGCGACCCCCGCGCGACCGGTGACGGCGTGCATGACGGCGTGCGCGACGGTGCGGCGGGCATGGCCGGCGTGGGCACCATGGCGGCCGGCAGCGACGACCTCGCGATGGACCGCGGCATCACCGACGACCGTGCCTTCGTCGACGAGGCGGACGCCGACCGCACGGGCACGGACCGGATGGGCACCGACACCGACGAGGTCGGTCTCGAGGAGCACTGGGTCGCGCCCGACCAGACCGAGGAGTCCTACACCGGTGACCGCGTGATGGGTGACGAGCGCACCCACGCCGACGACCGCACCCTCGGCGACAACCGGGACATGGGCGACCAGGGCCTGGGCAGCGGCCAGGGCTTCGGCACCAGCGCCGGCATGGCCACCGACGACGAGCTCGTCCGCGGCGAGGCCCGGGACAACCTCACCCGCGACGACATGGCCGGCGACGACCTGGCCCGCGACGGGGACCGTCTGGACGGCGACCGCAACCTGGTCAACGACCGCGACATGGTGGCCGACCCCAGGAACGAGGGCGACGACTACGTCGACGGTGAGCGGGGCCCGGGCGAGCGCCGCGAGGACGGGCGCTACTGACCAGGCCCTGACGCCGCATACCGAGAGCACCGCTCCCGCGAGCGAGCTGGGACTGCACGCCGGACGATCAGGGGACACCCGGGTCGCAGCGCCCACGGACGGCCCACCACGCATCGACGTGGTGGGCCGTCTGGCTGTGTGCCCGGTCTGTCGGTCCGCACGCCTAGGCTGGCGCCATGCGGGTGAAGGGTTGGCTGGTGCTGATCCTGGCCGCGCTCGTGGTGATCGCGGCGGTCGTGCTGGTGCGCCTCTTCGAGGGCGACGCCGAGCGCGGCCAGGTGGTCAAGGTCGTCGATGGTGACACCGTGGTGATCCGCGTCGCCGGCGTCGAGGAGCGGGTCCGGCTGCTCAACGTGGACACCCCCGAGATCGGGGACCAGCGCCAGGTTCTGTCGTGCATCGGCCCGCAGGCCACCGAGTTCCTGCGGCGTGAGCTCCCGGCCGGGAGCAGGGTGGAGCTGGACTACGACCTCGACCTGCGCGACCGCTACGGCCGCCTCCTGGCGGCGGTCTACGTCGGCCCGACCCTCGTCAACGCCGAGATCGCCGCTGCCGGGCTGGGCGAGCCGGTGGTCTTCGGCCGCAACGACAGATTCCTGCGCGACGTCGAGGAAGCCTTCGAGGAGGCGCGTGCCGACGAGCGCGGCGCCTTCGACCCGGACAGCGAGTGCGCCTGGACCGAGCTGGAGAAGGACGTCGAGGACCTGGTCGAGGAGGCCGAGTCCGTGCTCGGCAACCTCCAGCGAGGCGACCGGGGTCTGGCCGCCGACCAGGCCGCCGGGGCCCTCATCGCCGCCATCGACGAGGCCGATCCCGCCCTGCTCTCCGGGGGCGGTTACGACGAGGTCGAGCTGCGCGACCTGCGGGGACGGGTCGCCGACCTGCAAGCCAGGGCCCGCGCGGTCATGCCCTGACGCCGCGCCCGCGACCTTCGGGCGAGGCGACCGGGCCGATGACCTCGGCCAGCCACTCCACCAGCGGACGCACCTGCTCCCACCGCTGCCGGACCTCCTCCACCAGGGCCGGCGTCGTCACGATGTCGCCGTCCTCGATCCACCGCATCGCGGAGATGTTCTTGAACCGCAGCAGCTCGATCCGCCGGTGGTCGCGCGGCCAGCCGCGCGGGGCGGTCGCCACCCGGTCGCCGTCGATCTCCCAGCCCTGCTCCCGCAGGGCCTCCACGACGCGCTCGAGCCGCGCCCCGCGCGGTCCGTCCACAGCGCTCCGGTATGCGGCCAGCGCCGCCGGCTCGAGGTGGTAGGAACCACCGCCGAGCCGGAAGCCGTCGGCCGACACCTCCGCATACCAGCCGGTCCTCGGGGCGCGGCTGACATAGCCGCCCTGGTGCGTCTTGTAGGGGCTCTTGTCGGCGCCGAAGCGCACGTCCCGCTGGGGCCGGAAGACCTTGGCCGGCCCGAAGTCGTCCTCGAGCTGGGCCAGCAGACCGGTCATCGGCCCGCGCACGTCCCGCTCGTAGGCCTCCTTGTGCGAGGCCCAGAACTCCCGGCTGTTGTCCTCCTCGAGCCGGGCGTAGAAGTCCGTCGCAGCGTGGGGGATCCCGGTGAAGCCGGGCCTGTCGGAGACCATGGGGCCGACCCTACCCAGCGGGCTTCCGTGCCCGTTCTCGCGTTTTGTATTGACACAATTCGAGAACCTGCCTAACCTTTGTAGCAATACAAAGATGGGAGCGTGGGATGCACGAAGGGCTGCTGTTCATCGCGGTAGGGGCCGTCGGCCTCCTGCTGCCGCTGAGCGCCGCATACCGTGGGCGCCTCGTGCGGACGATCGCCGAGCAGGCGCAGGTGCGGGTGCCGGCCGAGCAGGCCGCCGCGCTGGAGGCGCGGGAGACACGTCGCGCACTGGCCGGCGGCGTGGGCGTCGTCGTGGCCGGGGTGATCCTGGTCGTGCTGTCTCTGGCGGGGGTCGACCTGGCGATGTTCGAGGGCTGGTTCTCCTTCGCGCTGCTGCTCACGGTCGCCTCGGCCTGCCTGGCGGTCGTGGAGATCCTCCGCCCCGGGGCGCCGACCGACGGGCCGAGGTTCGCCCGCCTGAGCAGCCCGGTCGTGGGGGACTACCTCTCGCCGAAGGTGCTCCTCGGGGTGGCGGGCGTGGTGGCCCTGGCCGTGGTCGTGACTGCCGCGTCGCTCTTGCTGGGCCGCACGCCCTGGTTTGACGCGCAGGTCCTCCGGTCCAGCCCGCTGCCGCTGCTGGCCGTCGCCCTCCCCGTGCTGGCCGGCCTGGGCTGGTGGGCCGTCCAGCGCCTCCTGGACGCACCGCAGCCCGCGCGCGACGAGACCGAGCTCTACTGGCAGGACGCGGTCCGCTCCAGCACGATCACCACGCTGGCCGTCCCTCCGGCCGTGATCGCGGTCCTGGGCCTCTTGGCCTCCGGGGACGTGCTCGACGAGGCGGCCTCCGTCGCGACCGCGCGCAGCGGGAGCGTGGGTCCGGACTGGACCGTCGCGCTGCTCGTCATGGGCTATGCGGCGCCCTTCGTGCTCCTCCTCGCGCTCATCCTGCTGAGCACCAGATGGTTCGGCGGCAGCAGTATCGCGCACATGCGCGACCGGCTCTGGGGCGGGCGGGTGCCCGGCGCGAGCGGGGCCGAGGCCCTGCCGGGGGACGGGCGGGGCTGATGCTGCGGATCGACCCGACGTCGCCGGAGCCCGCCTCCGCCCAGCTTCATGCCCAGATCAGCGCCCAGGTGCTCGCCGGGGACCTGAGGCCGGGTGACCGCCTCCCGACCGTGCGGCGCCTGGCCGGAGACCTGGGGATCGCGCCCAACACCGTCGCCCGGGCCTACCGCGACCTGGAGGCCGACGGAATGATCGAGGGTCGGGGGCGCGCCGGGACCTTCGTCGCCGAGAAGGACGCGGGCGCGGAGGCACGTCAGGCGGCCGCGGCCTATGTCCGCGTCGTCCAGCAGCTCGGCCTCGCGCCCACGGACGCCCTCGAGCTCGTGCGGCACGCGCTCAGGGGCTGACCTCAGGCGCGGCGGCGCAGCATGAGCCGCGTCCACCCACCCAGGTAGACCCGGTCGTCCTCGTCGATCAGCACCCGCAGGCCCCGCTCGATCGGCTCGGTCGGCAGCGGCAGCCCCACGGTCGAGACGTAGGTGCCGTTGGAGGTGTCGAGGTCCTCGATCCACCACCGCTCGCCGTCGCTGGTCAGCTGCGCGTGCCGCACCGAGACCCCGGCGTCGGTCCCGGCGTCCAGGTCGGGGTGCAGGCCGCGCGCGATGTTGGTGCGCCCGATCACGACGTTGTCCGTGGTCAGCGGCACGACCTCCGGCTCACCGGCCGGCGGCACGGGCTGGTCGCTCTCCCGCGTGGCGTGCCACCCGTGGTCCACCCAGATCTCGGCGACCCACTCGGCGTTCTCCAACCGCGACGGCGGCCGGGTATGCGGCAGCTCGTGGGCCACGTGCTCCTGACCCGCGGTCGGGGGAGTGGGTGGGGGGACCTCCGGCCGGAGGGGCAGGTCCGCCGGGTCGAGGGCGACCTCCTCGGGGCTGGTCGGCAGCTCGATGTCGTCGGCGTCGCGCCGTGGGTCGATGTAGGCCTCGTGCGGCTCGGCCGCCTGCATCGTCGTCGGCCGGGGACCGGGGTCCTCATCCTCCTCCGGCTCCTCCGGGACGACCCCGGTGACGAAGTCGTAGCCGCACGCGCCGCAGAAGGGCACGTCGCCCACGCTCGTCGCGTGGCAGTTGGGGCACTCGACGGCCGTCTCCTCGGCGTCGGCGCCGGGGCTGGTGGGCTTGGCCGGCTCGGTGCGCCTGCCCTTCTCCGGGGTTCCGTCGGGGCTCATGCGTCGGGCCTCAGCTGGGCGAGATAGGCCTCCTGGGCGGCGATCAGCGCCGAGGCCCGCTGGATGTCGGCGGGCTGGTTGTGCAGCGACTCCTTGGCCGCGGTCAGCATGCCGGCCAGGTCGACGCTGGTGGGGGCGCCGCAGCCGGACAGGGTCTTGGCCAGCAGCTCCGCGCGGTCGGCGAGGTCGGCGTACTCAGCCAGCGCCGCCGCATACGTGGCGTGGGCCTGGTCCAGCGCGCGTCCGACGCGCTCGAGGTTGGCGACGTAGGTCGACAGCTCGTTCTCGTCGGAGGGCAGGTCGCCCAGGGCGGTGACGTCGGGGATGCCGAGCTTGGGCGCCGGGTGGACGGAGTTGAGCACCCGCTCGGCCAGGGCACGCACCGCCTCGCCCTTGGCGACCAGGTGGTCGCGCTCGGCGGCCGCCTGCTCGGCGTCGGCCCGGCCGTGGGCCTCGGAGGCGGTGGCCACGATGGAGGCCTGGTCGATGCGGACCAGCCGGGACTGGAGGGCCCCCAGCTCGCTGCGGACCTCGGCCGCCCGGCCGTCGTCCTCGGGCTGGCCGCCCTGGCGGACCGCCTCGAGCTCGGTCTCCAGCTCCTGGAGCTGGGCGTGCAGGTCCGGGGTCTCCTCGGTGTCGTCGCCCTGGTCCGCCTCGTCGCCCTCTGCGGGGCTGCCGGACTCATCCAGGCGGGTGCGGATCCGGTCGATCTCATCCTGCAGCGCGGCCGTGCGGTCCGCGACCGGCAGGTCGTCTTCGTCGGTGCCCAGCCGCGCCCGCAGCGAGGTGGCCAGGGAGTCGGACAGGCGCATGGCCTCCGGCAGCGTGATCGCCAGCGCCTGGGCGTCGCCGTCGGGCATCTCCAGGACGCCCCAGATGAGCTGGGCGACCCAGTCGCGCTCGCCCTCACCCTCGGTGGCCGCCTCCCAGGTGGTCAGCAGCAGGTCGTGGCGCTGAGCGACCGCGTGCCACAGGGCCATCGAGGTCGTGACGTCCACGTTGAGCGCGTCGCGCTCGTCGTGGGTGCGGGTCAGCTCGTCGAGGGCGCGCAGCTCGTGCTCCCGACGCATCCGCCACCGGCCCAGCTCGGCCAGGTAGCGGTCGACCGCGCCGTCCTCAGGCAGGTCGCCCGGACCCGCCGGCGGTTCCGGCGCGACGGCGTAGTGGCTGGTGTTCAACTCGTGGCCTCCTCGGGCTGAGTCTCAGGGGTGTCAGGGCTGTCAGGGGCAGGCTCGTCGGCCTGGTCGGACTGATCGGTCGCGTCCGGCTGCTCGGTCGCATCCCGCTGGTCGGGCACGGGCATGCGCGGGATGCCGTCGTCGCCGACCTCCAGCCCGAGCTCCTCGACCCGGTCCTGGTCGAGGTCGTCCTCGGTGATCCGGGTGTCCTCCACCATCTCGACCGGCTCGGTGTCGGTGGCGAAGCGCTCCTCGAGCACCGCCAGCTGCTTCTCCAGCGCGGCCAGGTCGTCTCGGGCGACGGCGTCGTAGGTGTGGTCCAGCGTGAGCCCCAGCAGGTCCAGGTCGTCGATGAGCGCCAGGGCGGGGGAGACCTTTCCGGTCGTGGCGCGCGTGAAGGCGAAGCCGGAGGGCAGTCGCTGGAAGGCGCCGACGGCCTCCGCGGTCCAGGCGATGGCGCGGGTGATGGCGCCCACCGTCTCGGCGTCGGTCTCGGCGCCGTCGGGCGTGCCGCCCTCCTCCATCCGGTCCAGCAGGTCGGAGGTGGAGGCGACGATCCGGCGGACCCTCGCCTCGACAGGATCCGGCAGGGAGGGCCCCTGCAGCAGCCCGGCGTGCTCGGTCAGGGTGTGGCGCAACTCCTGCGCGGTGGGCAGGGCGGTGCCGTCCTCGGCGTGGTCCATCGTGCTCCCAGGGTGGATGTCGGGGACCAGCCCATTGTGCCCCTTTCACCCGGCGCCGCCACCCGAACGGGTGGGGCGCCGCGACCGACCCGCTGGGGCCGGATGTGGAAGGAATTTTCCGAAAACTCTTCCCAACGGGATCGGGAAGGAGTAGTTTCTCCCGGAACCACATCGAGGGTGCGGACTGTTCGCATGGTCAACCTGGACGCAACCCTGACCCGCTCGAACCATGCAGCGCGAGGCCCACGGCCCCGCGCCGATGCACTTCGAGAGGACGCAGCGATGCCCCGGCTCACCGCGATGCCCCACACCCCGTCCCACGGCGCGGCCGACGGCGTGACCACCACCTATCTCGCCCGGGCCTACGACACCCCGACCGATCCCTTCGCGGTCACCGACGCCGACGATCCCGCCGCCGCGTCCCAGGCGCTGCGTGCCGAGGAGGTCGCCCTCGTCGTCCGGGACGGCGTCATCGTCGACCGGCTGCCCGCCGGGGCCCACGCCGACTCCGGCCATCCCGACGCCGGCCACGACTCCGGCGAGGTCGTCGACCTGCGCGAGGGCCTGCTCATCCCCGGCATCGTCGACGCGCACGTCCACTTCCCCCAGCTGCGCGCCATCGGCGGCCTCGGTATGCCGCTGCTCGACTGGCTCGAGCACGTCGCCCTCCCCGAGGAGGCCCGGCTCGGCGACGTCGACTACGCCCACGAGGTCGCCGAGGAGTTCCTCCGCGGCCTGGCCAGCTCCGGCACCACCACCGCCCTCGTCTTCGGCTCCCACTTCGCCACGGCGGTCGACGCGCTCTTCCAGGAGGCCGAGCGCTCCGGCCTGCGGATCACCTCCGGCCAGGTCCTGGGCGACCGGCTCCTGCGCGACGAGCTGCACACCGACCCCGAGACCGCACGCGCCGAGAGCACCGCCCTCATCGACCGCTGGCACGGCCAGGGCGAGGGCCGGCTCCGGTATGCGGTCACTCCCCGCTTCTCCATCTCGTGCACCGACGAGATGCTCGAGGTGTGCGACGACCTCGTCGCCTCCCGCGAGGACGCCTACTTCACCAGCCACCTCAACGAGAACCCGGCCGAGGTCCGGACGGTGCTGGAGCTCTTTCCCGGAGCAACCTCATACCTGGACACCTATGCCCGCCACGGGCTCGTCGGACCGCGCAGCGTCTTCGCCCACAACGTGCACCCCACCGACGAGGAGCTGCGGGTGCTGGCCGAGCGCGGCGCCACCGTGGCCCACTGCCCGACCAGCAATTCCTCCCTGGGCAGCGGCCTCTTCCCGCTGCGACGCCACCTCGAGGCCGGCGTGCGGGTCGCGATGGGCTGTGACGTTGGCGCCGGGACCGGCTTCAACCTGCTCAACGAGGGTCTGCAGGCCTACTTCATGCAGCAGCTGCTGCACGAGCAAGGTTTCCCGCTGACCCCGGCCCACCTGCTCCACCTGGTGACCAGCTCCGGCGCCCAGGCGCTGGGCCTGGGGGAGGAGGTCGGTGACCTGTCCGTCGGCAAGAAGTTCGACGCCGTGTGGGTCAAGCCCCAGCCCGCGACGCCCTTCCACGCCGCGCTGCAGCACGCCCGCGACGACGTCGACGCCCTGGCCAAGACCTTCGTCCTGGGCACCTCGGCCGACCTGGCCGGTGTCTGGGTCGGCGGCCGCCCGGTCCACACCCGCACCTGCTGATCAGCCCCACGGAGCCCCCTGGACCACTACGCTCAACACCCATCTCGCCCACAACCCGATCCATCACCCGTCCACCGCACCGATCCACCGCACCGATCCACCGCCCCTGATCCACCCGCCCACCACCAAGGAGTCCGATGAGCGACAACACCACGCCGGACCGGCCCAACCGCTTCGCCGATCCGCACTCGGCCTCGCCGGAGCAGCTGGACACCGGGACATACGACACGTCCCGGACCGAGGTCGCCGCCCAGCAGGCGCGGCACCGCGCCGGCATCATCGACGACGACGGGCGACCCATCACGCCGGCCACCGAGCCCCGCGAGCCCAAGGGCTTCCTGGACCGCTACTTCGGCATCAGCGAGGCTGGGTCCAGCATCCCGATCGAGCTGCGCGCCGGTCTGACGACCTTCCTGACGATGAGCTACATCATCTTCGTCAACCCCTCGGTGCTGGGCAACGCGATCGACGTCGGCCCCACCACCTTCGCCCAGCTGCTGTCGGTGACCTGTCTGGCGGCCGCCTTCGGCTCGATCATCATGGGCGTCATCGCGCGCTATCCCTTCGCGCAGGCGCCCGGCATGGGCCTGAACGCCTTCTTCGCCTTCACCGTCGTCCTCGGCATGGGCGTGGCCTGGCAGACCGCCCTCGGCGCGGTCTTCATCTCCGGCGTCCTCTTCGTGGTGCTGTCCCTCATCGGTGCCCGCAAGGCCATCGTCCAGGGCATCCCGATGGGCCTGAAGCTGGCCATCACCGCTGGCATCGGCACCTTCCTGGCGCTGCTCGGCCTGCGCACCGCCGGCATCGTCGTGGCCAACGAGGCGACCCTCGTCGGCCTGGGCGACCTCAAGGCGCCCGGTGCCTGGCTCGCGCTGATCGGCCTCATCGTCACCGCCGTGCTCATGCAGCTGCGCGTCACCGGCGCCATCCTGTGGGGCATCCTCATCACCTCGATCCTGGCCATCGTGACCCGGGCCCAGGTCTACAGCGGCGCCGACGGCGCGATGATCGCCTTCCCCGGCTTCACCGACGGTGTCGTGGGCATGCCCGTCTGGCCCGCCGACCTCTTCGGGCAGATGGACATCATGGGTGCGCTCGGCCTGGGCCTGCTCTCGGTCGTCTTCACCTTCTTCTTCGTCGACTTCTTCGACGCGACCGGCACCCTCACCGGGCTGGCGCACCGCTCGGGCTACCTGGACGAGAAGGGCGACATGCCGCGCGCCAAGACCGTCTTCTCCATGGACGGGCTCGCCGCGATGTTCGGCGCCTGGATGGGCACCTCGACCACCACCGCCTACGTCGAGTCGGCCTCCGGCATCGAGGAGGGCGGACGCACCGGCGTCACCGCGACGGTCACCGGCCTGCTCTTCGCCCTCGCGCTGTTCATCTGGCCGCTGGCCGGTGCCATCCCCGGCGCCGCCACCGCCCCGGCGCTGATCCTCGTCGGCGCGCTGATGATGGACGGCATCCGCCACATCGACTGGGACGAGGTCGCCGAGGGCGTGCCCGCCTTCCTGACGATCATCGTCATGCCGCTGACCTTCTCGATCGCCAACGGCGTCTCGATCGGCATCATCAGCTACTGCCTGATCAAGGTGCTGACCGGCAAGGCCAAGGAGGTCCACTGGATCCTCTACATCGTGGCCCTGCTGCTGGTCGCCAGATACATCTGGCTCGTCTAGCGATCTCGTCCTATCCTGGCTCTTCAACTTTGAGCGTGGCGCGGGTGTTCACGCCGCGATGGGTCGGGGCGCGTAGCCAATGATGCGGCATCGGTAGTTGTCGTGGTTGCGGTACCCCCGTCCGACCCTCTTGATCGTCTTCGCGGTCAGGTTCGCCGCCTCCGTCCTCGCGTTCGTCACCCTGGTTCGGCAGAAGGTGAGCAGCTCCCGCCGCCACGCGCGCAGGGTCCGGAACAGCGCTGCGGGCTCGGGCAGGCGGGTGGCGCGCACGGCGCGCTCGAGGTGGGCCCAGTGCCGCTGGAACGATGACGTGTCAGTGGCGCTGAGAACCTGACGGACGTGCTCCTTGATCCCCCAGGCGACGGCCAGCTCAACGTCCTCGGCGAGGATCTGCTGCAGCTTGGTCCGCTGACGCAGCGTGAGCCGATCACCGGCGCAGGTGAGCAGCTTGCGGTACTTCCACGAGGTGTCGGTGGCCCGGCCGCGGCGCTCGTGCAGCTCCCACACCCGGCGCCGGCGGACCTTGGTGACCATCTCGTTCGCCAGCCGCACCACGTGCCAGTGGTCGACGCTGACCCGGGCGCGCGGTAGTGCCCTGCGGACGGCGGCACGGAACTCGCCGGACATGTCGAGGGCGACGATCTGCACGCGCCGGCGCCACCACCGCGGCCGGGCCGCCAGCCAGGACGTGACGACTTTGCCGCGGCGTCCATCGACGACGTCGAGGATGGCCCCGTCGTCCAGGTTGGTGAACACGATTGACCACGGCTCGACCCGCTTCACGGCCTGGGTGTCGGGATCGCGCAGGTAGCGCACGGTGCGGAATCGGTGCTCATCGATCCCCAGATGCTTGACGTGCCGGCGGTCCACGCCGGTATCCAGGTCCACGGTGCTGGTGAGCATCCGCATTACCGTCGGCCACGACAGGTCCGCCTCGTGCGCGACGCGGGAGACCGCTCGCGGCTCGGCCCGACAGGCGGTGATCACCTGCTCCGCCAGCCGGGTCGTGACCCGGGCCCGGGCGGGCAGCTGCTCGGTCTCCTCGGTGAACGAGCGCCGCGGGCACAGCGGCTCCCGGCAGGCGTAGCGCCGCTTGCGCACGAGCACGTCCAGGGACTCCCCGCCGCACGGGACGTCCTTGACGTGCTGCATGGGTCGAGCCTGGACCCGCGAGGACAGCACCCCGCAGGACGGGCACGCGCCCTCGCTCGTGGTCGTCTCGATCACCACCTGCCGCGCTTGCTCATCGCCGACGGCAGGGCTGGCTGAGACGACTCGGTAGCCGGACAGGTTGAACAGGATCGACGCCGCATCGACGTCGAACGTAGGCTGGTGCACGCTCGCGGTCCTCGCTCATGGGATGTCTAGACAACACCCATGTTGGCGCAGGGCCGCGAGCCCTACCTCAGGGCCCCACCACGCTCAAAGTTGAAGGGCC
>NZ_JBQGWG010000033.1:0-22339 GCF_052073805.1 Ornithinimicrobium panacihumi
CCCCGCACGACCCCTGCTGAACCATGTTTCACGCGAGAAGGGCCAAGCACGCGACTTGACCTCGAGCGTGCGACGCCTCCATGCGCGTTCTCTTCGGTATCGGTCTCCTGCTTGGTGCGGCAACCCGAACTAAACAGCTGGCCAACCTTCTCGTATGGGGCCGCACCACCGGGGTGCCATCGGTCATGACATGCGGGAGGCGGTTCTCTGGCGCACCGTATGTCAGCACTAGTCCGGCTCCAGGAACACCCGGATCTCATGGGTTCTAGCCGGGTGCCCTGGTGTTCTGGGAGGCTCGGTTCCGGTAGCGGCCGGCGGGTCAGCACTCCTCTCATCTGATCGTTGAGGTCTTGCGGCAGACCGTGCGCCCGCTGGTCGTGAGGAGGCGTGACCGCTGCTGGGATGACGTGCCCCCGGGATGGTGCGGGTGAGCACTTGACCATTAGATCGCCGGGAGTCCTCCTCCACGCTGCTGAGCAAGGATCGCAACCTGGTGAAGGAGAAGGCGATGTTGTTCGTGGGTGATGACTGGGCCGAGGACCACCACGACGTCGAGCTCGTCGACGACCAGGGCCGACTTCTCTCGCGGCGACGGCTGCCCGAGGGGCTGGGCGGGATCAGCCGGTTGCACGCTCTGGTTGCGGAGCACGCGCCGCAGGAGTGGGCCGACTTGGACCCGGTAGAGGCGGCCGCGCAGGTGATCGTCGGTATCGAGACCGACCGTGGCCCGTGGGTCGGGGCGCTGGTCGCGGCCGGGTACACCGTGTACGGGCTGAACCCGATGTCCGTGGCCCGTTACCGGGAGCGGCACTCCACCTCGGGGGCGAAGTCGGACACCGCCGATGCGCACCTGCTGGCCGAGATCGTCCGCCTGGACCGGGCCCACCACCGCCAGGTCGCCGGCGACAGCGCTACCGGTGAGGCGGTCAAGGTCACCGCCCGGGCGCACCAGTCGATGATCTGGGACCGGACCAGGCGCGTGCTGCGGCTGCGGTCGGCGCTGCGGGACTTCTTCCCCGCCGCCCTGGTCGCGTTCGGTCACCTGGACGAGCCGGACACCCTGGCCATACCGAACGCCTCGGCCAGGTGGTGGCCGAGCAGTTTGGCCGGCACCGGGACGCTGACATCTACACCAGCCTGCCCGGCCTAGGTGTGATCCTCGGCGTCCGGATCCTCGCCGAGTTCGGCGACGACCCCCACCGGTACGCCGACGCCAAGGGCCGCAAGGCCTACGCCGGCACCGCACCCATCACCAGAGCCTCGGGCACCCGTAAAGTCGTGCTCGCCAGGTACGCCCGCAACCGGCGCCTGGGTGACGCCCTGCAGCAGTGGGCTTTCTGCTCCATGCGCGGCTCAGCCGGCGCACGCGCCTACTACCAGGCCCTCCGGACACGAGGAGTCGGCCACCAAGCCGCCCTACGACAGCTCGCCAACCGGTGGGTCGGGATCCTCCACGGCTGCCCGCGCCACCGGACCACGACGAGAACACCGCCTGGGCCCACCACCTCGACGCCGCCGCTTGACAGAACCAGAACCTGGGATGTCTGCCGCCCGAGGTGCGTCCCGTTTGCCGAAGAGTCGGCCGGCGTGTCCGAGTCGGCTGGTCAGGGGTGGTGGCTCTCGGTGGTGAGCAGGGTGGCGAGGATGTTCTGGGCCTGCGGGGGGATCCAGTAGTAGACGAAGGTGCCGCGTCTCTCGCAGTCGACGAGTCCGGCCTCGCGCAGGGTCTTGAGGTGGTGGGAGACGGTGGCCGAGGACAGGTCGAACGCGGGGGTGATCTCGCAGACGCACAGCTCGGGTGCGGCCGCGATCATCGAGGCCATGCGCAGCCGCACGGGATCGCCGAGCGCCTTGAAGACGGCCGCCAGCCGGGTGGCCTCGGCCTCGCCCAGGCCGGGACCTGCTCCTTCGGCGGTCGTGCAGCGCTCCAGCACCTTCACCATTCCTTTATCTTGACAGACGTCGAAACAGAAGGCCATGCTTGACGTGTTGTTTCGATGATCGTCTATCCAGGAGGGTGTGGGTTCCGGTGGAGAACGAGGGCATGGTCCACGAGGTGGTCAGGGACCGGTATGCCGCGGCCGCGCGTGCGCAGCTGGCGACGCTGGACGGCGGGGAGGGGTCGTGCCGCGGTGGGGGTGGTTGCTGCGGGGAGGCCTCCACGACGGGGACGATCGGTGCGGTCGACCCGATCACGCGAGACCTGTACGACCCGGACACGCCGTTCGACGCTGCGCTGGCGGCGTCGTTGGGGTGCGGGAACCCGACGGCGCTGGCGCAGCTGCACCCTGGCGAGGTCGTGCTCGACCTGGGCTCTGGTGGTGGCCTGGACGTGCTGCTGTCGGCCCGGAGGGTGGCCCCTGGTGGGCACGCCTACGGCCTGGACATGACCGAGGACATGCTGGCCCTGGCGCGCCGGAACCAGGCCGACGCAGGGGTGGAGAACGCGACCTTCCTGGCGGGCCGGATCGAGGACGTGCCGCTGCCCGAGGCGTCGGTGGACGTGGTGATCTCGAACTGCGTGATCAACCTGTCCCCGGACAAGGACGCCGTGCTGGCCGAGGCCTTCCGGGTGCTGCGCCCCGCGGGCCGGTTCGCGGTCTCGGACATCGTGCTGCTGCGCGACATCCCGGAGGCCCTGCGAGGTGTGGTCGCGCTGTGGACCGGGTGCATCTCGGGGGCGCTGCGCGATGAGGACTACGTGGCCAGGCTGGCCGCGGCGGGCTTCGTGGACGCCGGGGTCGAGGTCACCCGCCGCTACGACCGCGCCGAGCTGGAGGAGCTGGCAGGTTCGCTGGACCCCGGTCACCTGCCGGCCGGGATGAGCCTCGAGGAGGCTGTCGAGGCCCTGGACGGGGCGTTCGCGAGCGCGTTCGTCCGCGCCACCAAGCCTGCGGCGTGACCACCACGACGGCGCCGGCCGGGCCGGCCCGGCTGTCCACCCTGGACCGGTTCCTGCCGGTGTGGATCGGCGCGGCGATGGTCGCCGGGCTGCTGCTGGGGCGTCTGCTGCCCGGCCTGGGCGGGGCGTTGTCCGCGGTCGAGGTCGAGGGGGTGTCGTTGCCCATCGCGATCGGTCTGCTGGTGATGATGTACCCGGTCCTGGCCAAGGTCCGCTACGACCGTCTCGACACCGTCACCGGTGACCGGCGGCTGCTGGTCGCCTCGCTGGTCCTGAACTGGGTGATCGGGCCGGCGCTGATGTTCACCCTGGCCTGGCTGTTCCTGCCCGACCTGCCCGAGTACCGCACCGGGCTGATCATCGTCGGGCTGGCCCGCTGCATCGCGATGGTGATCATCTGGAACGACCTGGCCTGCGGGGACCGGGAGGCCGCCGCCGTGCTGGTCGCGCTGAACTCGGTCTTCCAGGTCATCGCGTTCGCCGCCCTGGGCTGGTTCTACCTGACCGTCCTGCCCGGCTGGCTCGGCCTGCCCGTCACCGACCTGGACGTCTCGCCCTGGCAGATCGCGGGCTCGGTGCTGGTCTTCCTCGGCATCCCCCTGGCCGCCGGGTTCCTCAGCCGCGTCATCGGCGAGCGCCGCTTCGGGCGGGAGGCCTACGAGCAGCGGTTCCTGCCCGCGATCGGGCCCTGGGCGCTCTACGGGCTGCTGTTCACCATCGTCATCCTGTTCGCCCTGCAGGGCGAACAGATCACCAGCCGGCCCCTCGACGTCGCCCGCATCGCGCTGCCCCTGCTGGTCTACTTCGTCCTCATGTGGGGCGGCGGGTACATCCTCGGCCGCGCGCTGCGCCTGACGTATGAACGCACCACCACCCTCGCGTTCACCGCGGCCGGGAACAACTTCGAGCTCGCGATCGCCGTCGCCATCGCGACCTTCGGCGCCACCTCCGGCCAGGCCCTGGCCGGCGTCGTCGGGCCCCTCATCGAGGTCCCCGTCCTCGTCGCCCTCGTCTACGCCGCCCTCCACCTGCGCACCACCCACCCCCAGGAGCTCCGATGACCCGGCCCACCGTCCTGTTCGTCTGCGTCTCCAACGCCGGCAAGTCCCAGATGGCCCAGGCCCTCCTGCGCGCCCACGCTGGCGACGCCATCGAGGCCCACTCCGCCGGCACCACCCCCAAGGGGACGGTCAACGCCGAGGCCTCCGCCTCCGTCGCCCGCGCCGGCGCGTCCATGGCCGACGCGACCAGCAAGGGCATCGACCCCGGCCTCCTGCGCACCGCCGACCGCGTCATCATCCTCGGACGCGACGCCCAGATCGACCCCGTGCCGGGCATGAGAGCCACGATCGAACGCTGGGACACCGACGAACCATCCACCCGAGGCATCCACGGCCAAGCACGCATGGACCTCATCCGCGACGACATCACCACCCGCGTCCACCACCTCGCCGCCGACCTCCTGGACTAGCCACGCCGCAGCTCCTCCGGCGGCCCACGTGCCCAACCCCAGGTCTTGGACACCCGCTGCCTCACCCACCTGCCAACATCCGCATCGGCCGCAGGTGGTCACCCGGGACCGTCCGCCGAGCGGGGGTCTGCCGCGTTAACGGTGTTTCTGGCCTGAAGACGACCTCGCGCAGCGAGGCCAAGCAGGCCGCGGTCAGGGAGCAGTGCGGGGCCGTGCTCTTTCGATCATGGGCCGCAGCTCATCAGTCCAGCGGGGCATACGTGGTGAGGTAGTCGTCGATGAGTGCGCCGAGGCGTTCGTTCAGGTCCGCGTCACGGTTCAGCGCGTGCCCGGAGTTGGGAAAGACGAGCACATCGTGTGGGACACCGTTCTCCTCCAGCACCCGGTCCATGTCATCGCTCGCCGCATACGGGGTGACCTTGTCGAGCCGGCCGTACGCCAGCAGGCTCGGCGGCGCCTCAGGAGTGACGAGCATGACCGGGGAGACCGGCTCGAGGTACTGCTCGTACTCGCCCGTGCGCATCATCTCCGCAGTGACTTCATCCCCGGTCATGATCGACACGAATCCGGCGCCCGCCTCGGCGCTCTGGTCGGAGGCGTAGTCGTCCTCGAACCCGAACCATTCCGCCGGCTCGAACGACGCAGGCCCCACCATCGCGATGACCGCTTCCACCGGGACCGGCGCCTCAGCGGCATCTCGGTACGCATACGTCATCGCAAGATTCCCACCCGCGGACCCGCCTGCGATGACCATCCCGTCCAGGTCATAGCCGCGGTCGGCGGCTGCAGCGACGATGGCATCTACACCCTTGGCGATCTCGCGGGTCATCTCGGTGACACTGGTCGCGTTCTCCTCAGAGCGCAACGAGTAGTTGATCGTCGCCCCGACGTAGCCCTTGGAGGCGAAGTACTTGCCGAAGTTGGCATCGTCGGCCTTGTCGCCGCCAGTGAACCCTCCGGCGTGGATGTACAGGACCAGCTTCGTCGCACGCGCCTTGTCGGCTGGAAGGTACAGGTCGAACTTGTTCAGGGGCCCGTCGTCGTAGGGCAGGTCGGTCTCGATGCTGCCCATCGAGTCGGTCCAGGTCACCGCCGGGATCCCGGCGAAGGTGCCACCGGGGATCTTCGTGGCCAGACCCATCCCCCCGAGGACCGAGCACAGGAACACCAGCACGTAGATGGCCGCCCACTTGAACCTGGCCATCAGTGGAAGGTCCGTCCGCCGATGAGGAAGTCCAGCCCGAGGTTGAACCCGACCCAACCCACAGCCAGGCCTGCCACCACGAGCACACCGATGATCACCGCGCGCCTCTGACCCACGCTCACTCTCGTCCACCCTTCAAGAAACTCGTCACTGATCGAGCGATCGCCCGCTGTGACCGCTGCCCAGTATAACCAAAAACCACTCACCCGAGTTGTTTTGTGTAGAGTGGGCGTGTAACCACTGACGGAGGGGCGAACACGTGACGAGGCGCACGCGCGGCGAGTACGCCAAGTCAGCCCAGCGGCGCCGCGAGATCGTTGCTGCCGCGGTCGAGGTGTTCGGGGAGCGTGGCTTCCGGGAGGGCAGCCTGCGCGACATCGCCGATCGGGCAGGGATCACCTACGCCGGGCTGCGCCACCACTTCCCCACCAAGGTCGGGCTTCTCGAGGCTGTGCTCAGGTGGCGCGAGGAAGACAGCGTGCAGCGCGCCGGGCCCACCGACGGACTCGACCTGCTGCGGGCGTGGATCGCGGACGTCGAAAGCAACGTGAAGCGGCCCGAGCTGGTTGAGCTCGAGACCGTCATCGGCGCTGAGGCCATCTCCCCAGAGCACCCGGCCCATCCCTATTTCGCCCACCTGTACGGGTACGCGACAGAACTCCTCACCCGGGCCTTCACCACGGCCGCTGCACACGACCAACTCCGTGACGGCGTCCAGCCCGACGCGGCCGCACAGATCGTCCTTGGGGTAACCGTGGGACTGCAGACCCTCTGGTTGCACGACCGCTCCATCGACGTCCCCGGCCGGCTGACCACGGCTATCCGAGAGCTGCTGACAGTCGACCTCTCACTGGCCGGCGCAGCCAACACCTCAAACTCTCATCAGCGAAGAAGTCAACCAAGCGCACGGTCTCTGAAGCGCCTGGCGTCCTCTACGTGCGCAACTTGATTCCGCGGTGCGCGACATCCGAAACTGCCGCCGGTCGCTCGTGCCGAGTTTCGGGCGTGTTCACGGGGCGATCACCGGGAAGGTCCTTAGAGGATCAGTCGCTGGCACGGTGGCATTCAGGCGGGGCCGTGTACTCCTCGATCATGACGCCGGAGGCGAAGGAGCGCATCGAGGTCGTGGTGTACGTGCGGGGCTCGTAGGGTGCAGTGCCGAAGAGGGGCACGCCCGAACCGAACACCAGCGGGTTCCGCTTGAGGACCAGGCGATCGATCTCGGGAAGCAGGTGGCCTGCCAGGGTGCCGCCGCCGCAGAGCCAGATGTCCAGGCCGTCCTGGCGCTTGAGGGCTCGGACTGCCGCGAGGGGGTCCGAGGTGAGGGTGATGTCCGGGTGGAGCTGCCGAGAGCGTCTGCTTGCGACAACCTGTCTCAGGTGGGGGTATGGGCTCGCGATGCCGGCCTCAAGGGCGGGGGTGAGGGTGTTCCAGCCCATGATCACGGTGTCGAACCGTGTCGCCGGGGGCTGGATGTTCAGTGCTGAGTGCACGTGGGCTGGCAACGCGTCGGCGTACTCGCCGAACACGACCTGGGCGTGGTCTCCCTCGATCAGGAAGGCGTCGAATCCGCCTTGGGGGTCGGCGATGTAGCCGTCGATGCTGACGGCCACGTAATACACAAGCTCTCGCACGATGTCTCCAATCATTCGTTGAGAGGGACGGCTGCGCCGGTGATGAGCGCGGTCTGGGGTTGGAGGGTGATGTACAAGGTGCTGGGGCGACCCATCTCGATGCCTTGCTGGATCGTGAGCTGGTCCCCTACCTGGAGCTTGCCGATGCCGCGCAGGTAGGCGGCGAGGGCTGCGGCTGCTGCGCCGGTGGCGGGGTCTTCGTGGACGCCACCGAAGGGGAAGGGGTTGCGGGCGCGCCAGGTGTGAGGGCCGGTGGGGGTGCAGGCCTGGATGGTGACCCACTGGTGCTCGCGGGTCAGGTCCTGCAGGGCCGTGAAGTCATAGGTCATGCCGGCCAGGGTGGGGACGTCGCGCAGGACGAGGACCGGGTGCTTGTTGCCGCCGTACCCGATCGCGGGCGGGTAGTCCGGGTGCAGGTCCGCGTCCGTCCACCCGAACGTGTCCAGCAACGGCGTCAACAGCTCTGCGGCCAGGGGCAGGGACGCCAGGGGCGGGCTCTCCAGGGACCCGAGGACCTGGCCGTCGTCCTCCTTGTCGGCTGTGACGATGATCGGGCCCACGTTGGTGGCGAAGGTGTATGTGCCGGGCCCGTTGGTGTGGCCCAGGGCGACTGCGGCGGCGATGGTTGCGTGGCCGCAGAAGTCGACCTCCCCCTCGGGGGCGAAGTACCGGATCCTTGCGGTGCTCGGGTCGGTCGGGTTCGTCAGGAACGCGGTCTCGCTGTAACCGAGGTCAGCGGCGATCTGCTGCATGGCCTCGGCATCCAGGCCCTTGGCGTCCAGGACGACCCCGGCAGGGTTTCCACCGTCGGGGGAGTCGCTGAAAGCGGTGTAGCGAAGGATCTCGGGGGTGGGGCTCATCTTTGTCTCCTTGGTTGGGGCGGTTCGGGTGAGATCAGGTCGGATCCGTGAGTCTCGAGCGCCGGAGGGCTCATCGACCTGCTCACGACGTGCTGACCCTGGTGAGGATGGCGGTGAGCTCGTCGGGGAGGGTGAACATCGGCCAGTGCCCTGCCTCGATGGCGACGATGGTCCAGCCGGGGGGTAGCGCGTCGGTGTCGAGCGGTGGGGGCGTGTGCCGGCACCGGATATAGGTGGTCGGGACGCTGCTTGCGTGCAGGCTCTGCCGGGTCGGGGCGCTGCGATAGGTCGACAGCGGCTGCGGGGCGGCCAGTGCCTGCACCAGGGCTACCGTCTGCGGGCTCATCCCATGACCGGGGTAGAGACCGTCCAGCTGCTCGGCGTTGAACCACGGCACGACCGGGCCGTGACCGCTGGGGTCGTCGACAGCGAGGCTGGTCATGAATGAGGCGGCATCGGCGCCGATGCTGTCGAAGAAGGACTGCTCGGGCTCGGGAAGTACGGCGTCGATCAGGATGAGGCGGCCGATGCGGGACGGTTCCTCCTCGACCAGGGCTGCGGCGAGGTAGCCGGCGAAAGAGTGCGCGACCAGGGTGTACCTCTCCAGGTCGGAGACCTCCCCTAGGACGTGGTTTCGCCAGCCGGTCAGGCCGTGGCCGGTCGCGGGTAGGCCGGTCAGATCTGGCAGGAGGACCGGTATGCCGGACTGGGTTAGCCGGGTGGAGACGGCGGTCCACGCCCAGGGGCCGAGGCCGCTGCCTCCGAGCAGGACCATGGGATCGGGGGTCGGGTTCGTGCTCATATCGAGGCCTTCCTGGGCGGGTGTTCGGTGATGGTGCGGACAAGTGAGGTGATGTCAGTTGCGAGGAGGTCGGGTTCTTCCAGAGCGGCCAGGTGCCCCCCGGTGGGATGGTGGGTGAAGGCCACGAGGTGGTTGTGGCGGGCGGCGACTTTGGCATCGGCGAAGTCGCAATGGGCGAAGACGCTGACCGAGGTGGGCACTGAAGACGCCGGACCAGGGGTGTAGGTGCGGTTGTCAGGGAAGATCTGCAGGGCCGTCCCCGCGGAGCGGGCGAGAGCGGCCAGGGTCGCGTTCCCGTACAGGAAGTCGATGCCTAGGACGTCCTCGGCGCGGGTTAGGTCCGGCCGCCACAAGCGGTACTTGTCGAGCTGCCACGCGAAGTTGGCCACCGGGCAGTCGACCAGGGCCAGCTGCAGCGGCTCAGGCATCAGCGACTGTTGGGTCAGGTACGCCCCGAGCCGGGCACGCATCCCGGACGGCAACGTCGGTGGTAGGGCACCCATGAACCCGATCAACCCGGCCGAAACATGCACCCCTGCGACCGCTCCCGGAGCTAGCCGACCGCACTCGGCGGCCACGACAGAACCCCAGTCCTGTCCATGAATGAGCAGCGGTCCCGTAGCAGCGGTGACCACCTGGTCAAGAACTGCCCGGGCCATCGCCCCGACCTGACTGCTGGGAAGAGCGGAGGAGACCCCGTGACCAGGTAGGTCGAGAACGACCACCGTAAGTTCCTGGCTGACCAGGCGTGGGACCAGGCGATGGAACAGCAGGTGGCTGGTCGGCCAGCCGTGCAGCAGCACGACCGTGGCCTGCGGGTCCTGGCATGGTCCGAACCGCATCAGGTACGGGTCGGTGTCAACCCACGGGTCACACGGCTCGAGCCCGTCCAACCAGGACAACCACGACCGCACATGCGCAGCGACGTCCAGGCTGAACGCCCCGTCGCCGACCGGCTCCCACTCCCGGAGGTCGTGACGCAGCCCCGGCAACTGCTCCACCAGGCGAGGGCCCAGGGCGCGAGCCACCCACCTGTGCACGTCCCCACCGAGGGTGCAGTGCTGGCTGGTCGGGGTCGGGCCCGCTGATGTCATGGGCACCATCAGGCACCCGGCCATCCACCAACCGCAATCTCGGGTTGCGTTAACGTGCTTATGTGCAGCTCACGCAGCCCGTACCCCCTGCCGGCACAGTACGGCCGGGTGGGCGGACTGCCAGAACCCGCCGCGCCGTTCTGCTCGCCACCCAGGACGAACTGCTGCGCCACGGTTACGCCGCTTTCTCCGTACCACGAGTCGCAGCCCGCGCCGGTGTGCACAAGACCACGATCTACCGGCGCTGGCAGCGCCGTGAAGGACTGATCAGCGACTTGATCACCGTCATGGGTGAGACCACCGTGCCGATCCCCCACACCGGACAACTCGCCCAGGACCTCAACGCCTTCGCCCACGAGATCACCCGTGCGCTCAGCGGCAAGAGCGGGCTCACCGTCCGCGCCTTGCTGGCCGCCGCAGCCAGCGACCCCCACCTCCAGGACCAGATCACCGCGTTCTACCGACGGCGCTACGGCGCCGCCGAGCAGATGATCACGCGCGCCGTCGACCGAGGAGAGCTCGACCGCAGCGTGGATCCGACCCTGGTGATCCGCGCCCTGGCCGGACCCTTGTACTACACCCTCCTCGTGTACGGGCGGGCACCTACCACCACAGAGACCAGACACGCCATCACAGCAGCCCTGGCCTACGCCGTGTCCTCCAGCGGACGGTCATGAAGGCCGACCCCCTCGACAACTGGAGAGGGCTGGCCAGCGGACCCCGGTAGCCGCTAGTGGAGAACCGGGGAGGGTTCGATTACCGTGGTCACACAAGCCGAGAACAGAACCGCGCTCATCTGCCGCGTGCGGGAAGTTCGTCGCACACACGGCTGGCTGGCACGGGTGTCACCCTTGGTGCAGCAGTCCCCAAGCAACGGTGGTCAGGCGGCCAAGTTCTCGCGTCAACAGGTCGCGCGTGTCCTCGCTACCGGCGCTTGCACACTGCTAGCATGCCCTCCATGACGACGCTCTATGTTCGAGACGTGCCCCCTGACGTGGCAGAGACGCTGAAGGAGCGCGCTGCCGCAGAAGGCAAATCGCTGTCCGCGTACGTCGTGGCTGAGCTCGGCCGCCTCGCCTCCCGGCCAACCAACGCCGAGGTGGTGATGCGCCTGCGGGATCTCGACCGGGGCGAAGGGCCCACCAGCGCTGACATCGTCCAGGCGCTCGGTCAGTCGCGTCGGTGATCGTCGTCGACGCCTCGGCCATGGTCGAGGCCCTCGTGGGTCGCGACGTCGATGAGACGCTGCTCGACGCACTGGCCGGCCAGGTCGCGGCGCCTCACATCCTGGATGTCGAGGTCCTCTCCGTGCTGCGAGGACTCGTCCTGGGTCGCAAGCTCACCGAACGCGCAGCCAGCGCCGCCCGCGACGTCTACTTCGACTTCGTCATCGGCAGGTATGCAACAGCGCCGTTGGCAGAGCGGATATGGGGGCTTCGGCACCAGTACACCAGCTACGACGCCGCCTACATCGCCACGGCCGAGGCGCTAGGTGCGCCCCTGCACACGTGCGACGCCAAGCTCGACAGCGGCGGCCACAACGCGGCCATCCACTTCCACGGCCAGACGCACTGAACTGCCGCGGGTCGCGCACCCGTTTGCCGAGAGTCGAGCGTTCGTAGTACCTCCGACCCCGCCTCGAGCGTAGGCACAGACTGTCGTTAAAGAAGTCTTGCTAAAGACCTCTCTATATAGGTAGCGTGGCGGCTATGAGTGGTGTAGAGATCGCGTCTGAGGACCCCCGGTGCGTGCGTCCGGTCGTCTCGCAGGCCGAGGCGATCAAGGCGTTGACCCATCCCCTGCGGATCCGGTTGCTGAACCTCTTCGTCGCGGAGGCCGAGTTGACCGCGACCGAGTGCGCGCAGCGCACGGGAGAATCGGTGGCCAGCTGCTCGTTCCACCTGCGCCAGCTGGAGAAGTACGGTCACGTAGAGCGGGCGCAGGCGCGCGGCAAGGAGCGCCCCTGGCGGGCTTCGGGTCGCGGCTACGCGGTCCGGGCCGACGCCGACGACGTCGAGTCGGTCACGGCAGCGCAGGCGTTCGCTTCCCTGTGGCTGACCGAGCAGCTGGCCCGGATGCAGCGCTGGACCGCGGAGATCGGCCGGGACGACCCGGCGTGGATCTACGCCTCGACGCAGACATCCGCGGAGTTCTGGGTGACCCGGGAAGAGCTGGACGAGTTGTCGAGGCAGGTGGAGCGACTAGCCGACAGGTTCGCTGACCGGTCCGACAACCCGGACCTGCGCCCTGCTGGTGCCCGGCGGGCTCACCTGTTCGGCTCCGCATGGGCCGAGATCCCTGACCCCGACGACGGGGACTGATTCGTGGTCACCGCGGACGACGGGACTGGCAGGCTTCCGTCCGGGGCTGGCGTGGCGGACCCTTTACGGACGCGACTGTTTCGCACCTTGGTGACGGGGTGGGCATTGGCGAACTTCGCCGACTCCCTGCTAACGGTGATCCTGGCCGTCTGGGTGGCCGACCTCACCGGCAGCGCGGTCCTGGGCGGCGTGACGTTCGCGATGCTCGGCCTGCCCGCGCTCGCGTCACCGTTCCTGGGGCACCTGACCGATCGCGTCTCCCGGCGGGGGATGCTCGTGGTCGCCTACATGATCGGTGCGGCCGGGCTGGTGCCCCTGTTCTGGGTCGAGGGCCCGACCGGCCTCTGGCTCATCTACCTCGGCACGGTGATCTATGCGGCCGTCTCCTACGTCACCGGTGCCTGCCAGTCCGGGCTCCTCAAGGACACCCTGCCGGGTTCCGCCCTCGGCCGCGCCAACGCAACCCTGTCCATGATCGACCAGGTGTTCCGGGTGGCCCTGCCGTTCCTGGGCGCCGGCATCTACGTGTGGTCTGGGATGCGGCCGCTGCTCGCCGCCGCGGTCGCGGCCTTCTTGGCGGCCGCGATCCTCTTCGCCTCCGTCCGGGTCCAAGAGTCCCGCGCCGAGCCCGAGCGCGCGCCCTACGGCAAAGCGCTCCTCGCGGGATTCCGGCACCTGTTCGGCACCCGCCCCCTGGGGACGCTCGCCTGGAGCCTGACCGTGGCGATGGCAGCCATCGGGCTCGTGAACGGGGTAGCCTTCGCGGTGCTCGACCACCTGGGCGTACCCGCCGCGTGGCTCGGCCCGCTGACCGTGGGCCAGGGCATCGGAGGCCTTGCCGCCGGTGTGCTCACCCCACGGTTGATGGACCGCTACGGGAGGGTCACCGTGTACGCGACCGCGATCATGCTGCTCGGTGGGAGCCTGGTACCGATGGTCGGCGACTCCGTAGCCCTCGTGGTCCTCTCCCAGCCCGTCGTCGGTCTTGCCGTGACCTCGGCGATCATCGCGTTCGTCACCGAGCGGCAGACCGTCACACCACCACGGCTGCAGGGCCGGGTTGCCACCGCCAGCCAGGTCATCCTCAACGTCCCCAGCGTCATCATGACCGCAGGAGCGGCCGCAGCGATCGCTGTCATCGACTACCGGTGGCTCATCCTGCTCACCGTCCTGCTGCTCCTCACCACCGGACTGACCACGCTGCGTCACCTAAGACGACTCAGGCTCCCTCCCACCGGCACGACCTGAGCCCGGAGCACACTGACATGCCGCTGCGAGTGTGGCTTATCAGTCCGGCGAGGGGTCGTCTTCGACGATCTCATTCCGGACCCGTCGAGACTCCTCCCTGCTCAGCCATACGACGTGATACTTGACGCCTACGTATTGGAAACATCCGCTGAGCCAGTCAGCGATGTCCTGCTCGAGTTCAGGCCGCCGCGAGACCCAGTCTGTGAACTGACCATCGGCCAACACCATGTAGCCGTGAATAACCTCGAAGGGCGCCGACCAAGTTCGCCACCAGAGGTGGCCCTTCACCTGTTCGAAGTACGTCTCCGCTACCAGATAGACACGTGCGTACTCCACTCCGCCATCTTCGAGCACGAGCCCTGCGCGATCACGGAACGGGTCAAGACGCGCATCACATGCCTCAAGGGACGGTGGCTTCCAAGGCATGCTCGATTCTTTCAGACCGGCCGCCCCCAAGCGCCTCAGCCATTAGTCGTGGTGCACGCTCATGCCGCGCGTGGCGCACCCGTTTGCCGAAAGTCGGACTGTCCGCCTATGGCCCTGATTCGCCACGGTGTGAACCGTTGGCATTGCGACGTGATCCGATCCTTAATGGTGGTCTCGGCCGCCACGGGACTGGAGCACGGCACGGGTCAGCATGGAGATGAGAACAGCCGGTGCAGCGACAACCAGCGCGGTCATCATTGGCGACGGTTCCCAGATCTGGCGTGTCACCATGGCGGCGCCAAGCACCCACAGGAGTCCCGCCAGAAGTCCCCAAGTCCAGGCCATACCTGTGCTCATAGGATGAGTTTGTCTCAGTGCAAGCCACGACGCCCGTCGATCGGAACGCACCATAATGACGCGGAGGCGTGGGCCACACCACTCCCCCGGGCATTGCCGTAGGCCCGCAGTGGGGGGGAATACGCACAGATCGAATACGCAGAGTGTCCAGCAGACCCCTGCGTCCTTCCCCCTGCCACAGCAGGGCTCGACGTAACTATCAGACAACTGATACTTTGCCCTTGTGAGGGTGATCGTGGTGGGTGGGGGTATTGCGGGCCTGGCGCTGGCGCAGGGCCTGGTCGGTGCGGGGGTCGAGGTGGTGGTGCTGGAGCGCGATGCGGATCTGTCTCGCACGGGCGGGTACAAGCTGCACCTGGGGCCGGTGGCATGCGCGGCGGCTCGGGAGGTGCTGCCGCCCGATGTGTGGCGGGAGCTGCGGTCGTCGGCGGTGCGCACGAGCGGGTTCGAGATCACGGTGCGGGACCACCGTGGACGGCTGCTGGCCCACGGGGGCGAGGATGAGGGTGAGTCCCTCGACGTCGACCGTGTGACGCTGCGCCTGGTCCTGGCGCAAGGGCTGGGGGACCGGGTGCGCACGGGGGTGGTCGCCAACGGGTATGGCGAGACCGGGCAGGGGGTCAGGGTGACCTTGAGCACCGGGGAGGTGGTGGAGGGGGACGTGCTGGTCATCGCCGACGGGTCCAGGTCGCGGCTCGTGACGCACCTGGCAGGCGGGAGGACCAACCAGGAGACGGGACTGGTCGGCATCGCTGGTCGCACTGACGTCGACGTCCTGGACCTGCCGGCTCGCGACCTGCTCAAGGGGCGGCCGCTGCTGGCGGTCGGACCAGCCGGGGTCGGTCTGTTCGCCTCCTGGCACGACCCCCCGGCCACGAGCCGCGCCCTCACGACGGGTCCGGTGGTGATCTGGGGACTGATCGCCACCGCCGCGCAGCTGCCGGCCGACCTGCACACCCTGGCCGGGAGTGACCTGTCCGACCTGGCCCACGGGCTGCTGACCCGTCGCCGCTGGGCCCCGGCCCTGGCCGGCCTGCCCTCGGCGTCCGCCCCGGACACCGTCGCCGGGTTCCAGTTCCTGGCCGCAGACCCCGGCAGCATCGCGCCGTGGACGCCACGGCGGGTCACTGCTATCGGGGACGCCGCTCATGCCATGCCGCCCACTGGCGGGCGTGGCGCGGCCACCGCGATCCAGGACGCGGCCCAGCTCACCGCACGGCTGACGGACGCGGCCCGAGGGCGAACCACCGTGAGCTTCGCCCTGCGCGACAGCGCACAGGTCATGCGTGGCTACGCCGCAGACGCGGTGCGTGAGTCTTTACAGCCGGTGCGCTGGATCAAGGCCGGCGCCTACCCGCCCATCGCCGCTGCGAGCCGGGTGCTGCTGCCGGTCCTCACCGGGGTCGCGGGCGTGCGACGCCGGTGGCAGGGGGGATCGTGACGCAACCGGTGCTGCCGTTGTGGGAACTCATCCAGACCTCCCACCTCGTGGCCAGGGGGTTCCGGGGACTGTTCGCCGAGCACGGGTTGAGCCCCACCCAGTTCGGGGTCCTGGCCTGCCTGGGCGACGGGGACGACTTCACCAAGGCCGAGCTCGCACGGGCGGTCCTGGTCACCCCGCAGAGCATGGACCCGCTGATCGAGAGCCTTCTCGAGCGGGGGCTGGTCGCCAGGGACGGCCCACCACGACGCGGCCGTGCCTCGGGGATCCGGATCACCCCGGCGGGCCGGGACCTGCTGGGCCAGGTCCTGCCGGCAGTGGCGAGGTTCAACGAGCCAGACCGGATCGGCCTGACCGACTCCCAGGCCCGCGACCTGGCCGATCACCTCCGGACGGTCAGGGAGCACCTGGGCAGGGCGAACGACCCATGAGCCGGTGGCAGCTCAGCCGCAGCTGGAGAAAGGCGTGGCTGCTCACCCACGTCATCACCTCCGTCGGGTGGCTGGGCGCCGGCGCGACCAACCTGGTCCTCGCCGTCTCGGTCATGCAGGGCCAAGGATCGGCCCCGGGCGTGGGGTACGCCTACCAGACCATCCATCTCATCGACGCCTGGATCGTGATCCCGGCCGCCTTCGCCGCTCTCATCAGCGGCATCGTCCTGTCCCTGGGGACGCCGTGGGGGCTGTTCAGACACTGGTGGGTCGTCGCCAAGCTGGTCCTGACCCTCGCAGTCATCCTTTTCTCCACCTTCGGACTCGGTGTGTGGGTCGAAATGTCCCAACCAGCCGCCGGACCATCCGACCCCACCCGATACACCTCAGCGATCACGACGGGAGCCTGCATGAACATGCTGGCCCTGACCGGGATGACAGCCCTGTCGATCTACAAACCAAAAGGACTGACCCCACACGCCAGGGGTGCCCCTCGGCAGCGGGGTCGAATCGGTCAACCCTGACCTCCGCCCCCAGCGACCCCTCTCAAGAACGCGACACTCGCTCATGCCGCGCGGCGCGCGAACCGTCGGCTAGTTCGTGAAGACGTTCCAGCAGATCGCCCTACGCCGGTTCTGATCCTCAAGCACCAGTGACCGGACCTCCTCGGGCAGTTGCTGGCGTTGCCACTCACACTCGCGAGCACCCGCCTCTATCGAGCCCTGCTCAGCAGCCTGCGCTGCCCGGATGGCGTAGGCAGCAGCCCCAAGGTCGTGCTCAGCAACATGGCCCAACACAGGCCGCTTGGCCAGCGGCGTACGCCGCGAACCTCGGGGCACCCGTCAACGGTCGCGCAGCACCCATCGCGTGACCGCCCAGGGCCCGAGCCTTCATCATCGAAACCTCGCCTCGAGTCCACGCGCGAATGGCCGCGATCGCCTCGCGCGGCCGGTCGTCCTTCAGCTGCTCGGACTCGAAGAGTCCCAGAACATGCTCGGCGCAGCTAGCGGCCCATAGCGCCAGCCGATGGTGATCCGCATCCGTCAAAGTGCCGCCCCGGCGAATCGTTATGAGACGAGGGTCACGCACCTTCGGAAGGATCACGGAGCCATGCTCGCATCAACCGAACCTGCCGCCCGTGGTGCACCCGCTTGCCGATGAGCGGTCGTTCCCTGCTGAGGTGGGCCGCCCCCGCCTGCCTAATTTGGCGCGAGATGGTGTTTGGGGTCGTGGAGCGCGTCAATCAACTCACCAGCCCGCTTAGACCAGTTGGCCAACTCATCCACCGTTGGGTCTCGGTAACCCGAGGGGTCGGGGAAGTTCACCGTACTGTCGATGCTGTCCAGTAGCTGACGGGCAAAATCCCGTATGGACTTCGATGGATGATTGCCTGCGAGTTCCGCAAGGACCGTCATCGCATCTCCGGGCGACCGCACCAACTTGGGCTGATTTTGTGTGACCGGGTGGTAGTCAACTTCTGCACCGTGGAGGTCACCCCACCACCACTGAATCCAATCATGCACCGCAACTACTCCCGGAAGGTACGCTCTTCGAGCCTCATAGAAGTCCGCCTCTCGGCGAACCTCCGCTTGATGGGCGCGCTCCTCCCGCTGTAGGGCGAGGTGATGCGCGAGGTCGCGCTGCTGCGTGGTGGTCTGGTGATCTAGCTCCGTCTGTTGCATGGACTGCTGATGCGCGAGCTGCTGAGCTCGTGCCCTGACTCCGCGCCTCTCGGCGATCAGGTCGTGGAAGAACTTGAACACCTGGTTCGCCAAGCCAGCGGCTGCGCCGCTGGTCACCGCTAGGCCGAGGAACTCTTGCCAAGTTAGGTCCACGCAGTGACATTAATCGTCTCTTCTGGAGCACGTGCTGGCGACAGGCCAAACGGGGCCCAACGCGCGCGCGGTGAGCGCGGGTAGTGCCTCCCCGCTGTGTGCCTCACGCGAAATGATGCGGCTAGCCGCGTCCCCCCGCTCACACGGCTTGGGCGCCCGTCAGGGAGGAACTGCATACCGCGACGTACTGAGTCTCGGGCTTTCGTGAGCGGTTGTCGGTCGCGTCTCCGGTCCTTCATCGCCGTTGCCCCGGGGCGTGGACTCCCGCCCAGCGACGCGCGCCGACCTCGGCGTGGACTCCTCGCTTCCAATCACTTGCATGCATGCTGAGACTCGCTCTGGCCCTCACAGCCCTCTTGTCACCCGGAGTCGCGCGGAGGTGTCGGTGACGCACACTACGGTGAGAGCCGGGAGTGCTCCGTGACACGAGGAAGGACCCGCGATGGGGCGCAAGGACGACTACGAGAACCACTTGACAAACCTTCTATACGACGATTTCGACGTCCGGCACGGGCGCACAGTCCCGACCACTGAGTCGGTCTCGATCAAGAACGGGGGCGTCTACCTGGATGCCGTGTACCTCTACGCTGATATGGCGGACTCCAGCGGCATGGCTCGTCGCTTCACTTACCAAGACGCTGCCAGGATCGTGCGCTGCTACCTTGCCACGGTGACTCGCATCCTCCGCCACCACGACGGCTATATTCGAAGCTTCGACGGGGACCGGGTGATGGCAATCTTCATCGGCGATGACGCCGCAAGTAGGGCAGCCAAGGCGGCGATGGAAATCAAATGGGCGGTAGACAACCTCGTGAACAGCTCTCTTGCGATCTTTCTTGATGCATACAGGCAGGGTAACTGGGTCATAAGTCATCGCACCGGGATTGACATCGGTGGAGCATTCATCGTGCGTGGCGGCGTGCGAAAAAACAGTGACCTCGTTTCAATTGGCGACGCTCCGAATATCGCAGCGAAGCTGAGTGACCTCAGAGGCAGCCGCACATTCATCACAGATGCACTGTGGGACAAGATGTCCTATGCAACTTGTTTTTCAAACAAGGACAGTAAAGCCATGTGGACGGAGCCCACCCTCACAGAGGTTGGCGGGCGCAAGATACAGGTGCGTTCCTCCAACTGGGGGTGGGTGATCAACTGATGCACGGTCGCGACCCTATTGACACCGCATGGCGACTCCACGCTGCGCAAGTGGAGTGGATCTCCAAAGTCGACTCCAAAGCGAGTTTCGCATTAGCGATAGAGTCCGCTGCGTTGCTCTTCGTGGCTGACGCAAGCCGCGATGGGGCACTCTCCGAAGTCTCAGGAGCTGGTGGTGCCAGCCTGTACTGGCTAGGAGTCGCCGCGCTGATCGCAGGTGTGATATTTGCAGTCGCTGTCGTGACGCCCCGTATGCGCTCGACTCTTTCAGTTGATGAGATCAGAGAGAAACACATCATCCATTTCGGCCACGTGCGCCATTGGACCGCCGACGAGCTGACCGCCGCCTTGAACGATACGGAGCTTCTCCCCGTCATTTCGGACCAGATAGTCATCCTGGCGAAGATCGCTTGGGACAAGCACGTGCGCGTCGAATGGTCTTTGGGTCTAGGACTGCTGGGAGGCGCGTTCGTTGCATTGGCTGCTTTCGCCTGAGTTCGAACCCCTTCCCCGCTTCCGACTCGGTGGACGCCGACAACTCGGTCCTCCGCTGCCGGGGAAGAACTGTTGCCTGTGAAGGCCACGTCGATCGCAGCGATCCTGCTGTCGTCGGCCGGCTCACCATGCCGCCCTTCCAACGCGCGCGAGCAGTGTGGCCGTTATTGTAGAAGAAGGCGATCTGCCCGACCTAGAAGGTGCGGTGGCGCAGTTCGCCGGCCGAGACCCGGTGTACCAGCGGGCTGATTGTGGACCTCTTGACTAAGTCGCAGGCAAGGGCCACTGCTGCGCGAGTGCGCAGCGTAGTTTAGGAGCACTGACATGAATGAGCTCTCGATCAAGAGTGTCCGCGAGCGCGCCTTGGACCCTGCGGCCATGGAAGCCCGGCGCGCCGCACTGACACCATTGCACGTCGAGATGGCCATCCTCGGTGACCTTCTCCACGAAGCAGGAGAGGACAATCTCGAGGCTCACGATGGGTTGGGCAGTGACGCTAGGGCGAGCAACGATGGAATCGTGGCGTTGGGCTATGTGCTTAAGGTGGCGCACGAGCTACTCTCAGGCATTGACGCACTGTTATGCGCACACGGGTACTACTCGGCGGCGGCCCTCGTGCGCCAATTGGTTGAAGCCGATTACCTAGCTTGGGCTTGTAGCGAGGACCTTGAGGAGGCGGGCGCATGGTTGCGGTCCAGCGATGAGGAGCGTCGAGCCCGCTGGCAACCGAGACATCTCCGCTCCCGGTCTGGGGGACTCTACCTTTCACGGGACTACGTAATGCACTGTGAACTCGGGGGGCACCCGACGCCCCGCGGTATTCGCACGCTTGTAGTCGAACTCCCAAAGGAAATAGCCCACGAAGTGATTCTTACGGAGGCGCTGACACACGGAGGTCGAATCTGGGACCACGCTATGAACGTCGTTGGTCCTATCCAAGCGAAGCACCCGGTCGAGAGCTTCTTCGCCCTCGATGATCATCTCAGCAAATGGCGGTGGGTGGAGCGGTTGAACACGCAGCCGACCGCGTGGCCCCCGTCGGGGGGCTGAGCTGGCTTATTGCGGCGCCGTCGTCGCGCGTCGCGGGGTCTTGGGCGGGGTTGACGAAGGGCAAGGCTGGGGGCCGAGGTCACACCCCACGTCCTGGACGAAGTGCGTCACCCCTTGACATCCGCAACTGCCGCCCGTGGCGCACCGGTTTGCCGAGCTTCGGTCGTTGCGTCTAGGGGTGCGGAGGACGCGGACGCCCGAACACCCAGGCCAGGGCGGGTCACGCGCCGAACGTCACCGACCGTGACCAGCCCACTCTGGGTATCAGCCGCCGTACAGCACCTCATCCGGGGGGCCCGGGCAGACCCCGTACAGGGCCTCGTCGATGTCGGGGATCAGCCCAGCTTGCACGTCAGCTTCCGCCTGCTCCACCACCTGCTCGGCCGGCAACCAGACCGGGTTGGCCAGGAACGTCTCGCGCGAGGGGACCTCCCCCACGTCCCAGCCACGCTCCTCGAAGCACGGGACGGTGTGCTCGGTCCACCAGTCGTACAGGATGCCCAACTGTGCGGCCGTCAGTGGTTGCGTGAACTTCTCCTGCACGGGGTACTGCTGGTGGCACACGTAGTAGGCCAGGTTGAACGCCTCCTCCTGCCCCGGCGGGATATCGATCCCCTCACCATCGCCGCCCTCGACCCAGCCAGCATCCGCCAGGCACGAGGACCACACCTCCTGAGACTCCGCCGGCGTGATCTCCCGCACCACCCCCACCTGCGGCGGGTCCGTGATCGCCAGATCCTCAGCCAGCTGCTCAGGGTCCTGACCACCCACACCCGGCACCACACCATCACCGCCAGCCGACGCCTCCGCCGACCCGGTCGCACCACCCTCGACGTCCGACCCCGAGCACCCACCCACCGACGCGGCCACCACGACCACAACGACACAACACCTCACCACCGGCAGAACCACCCAACCGACACTACCCAGAAGCCACCACCACGACCACAGAAGCTAATGGCTACCCACAACACCCTCTACTGCCGCTGCGGGCGCGTAGCGTCCGACCATGCCGCTGGCCGGGCGTTGGGCTCACCGGGTTAGGCGGGTCGGGACAGTTCGTGCTCGACGGCTCGGCGGATCCAGGCTGAGACTGAGCGGTCGTCAGCTTCGGCGGCGCGCTTGACCTCCTCGAGGAGATCCGCTGGGAAGCGCACCGGTACGGGTGCGCTCATCGGACGCTTGCGGCGACGCGCAGGCCCCTGGGGCTCCTGGTTGCGCGGCTCGGCATAGAACTCGTACTCCTGCTCCGGCGTCATCGGCCGGCTGTCGTCAGTGCTCATCACGGTCCCTCCGGTACGTAGCGGCGAGGCCCGAAGACGCCTCGTAGCAGCCGATCGGTCGGCACTTGCTCGGATCGCCCGATCGAGATGGAGCCAGCGGCACGATGAGAACTCGCCCACTGACCTCCGCCAGCATCAGCCAGTGAGCGGGTGGCTTCGCCGGGTAGAACAGCGGGCTACTGCTCCACGCGTCCATCACGTCGTCCAGCCCCAGGTGCGGATGCTTGAACAGGTGAGCCGCTTGCTCGTCGATCTCGAAGGGCTCGGTGTCATCGAGCGTCTCGAGGTCGAACAGGTCGCTCACACACCAAGTGTATTACAGACGACTAC
>NZ_JBQGWG010000034.1:0-21460 GCF_052073805.1 Ornithinimicrobium panacihumi
TGTCGACGGCGCTCGAAAACTGGGCGGTTTCGGCGGTCGAAGAGTGAACGGTCTCAGTCTAGGGATTCCTGCTCGGCCTTGATGCTGGGAAGCGTCTCGACGCCGCGGTCGCGGAGCCGGTAGGAGGCGCCTTTGAGGGCGATGACGTCGGCGTGGTGGACGATGCGGTCGATCATCGCGGCGGCGACGATTTGGTCGCCGAAGACGCCGGCCCAGGAGCTGAACGGCAAGTTCGACGTCAGGATGAGGGAGGCGTGCTCGTACCGGGAGGAGACGAGCTGGAAGAAGAGGTTGGCGGCGTCCTGCTCGAAGGGCAGGTAGCCGACCTCGTCGACGATGATCAGGCCGTAGCGGCGCAGCCGGGTGAGCTCGGTCGGCAGGCGGCCGCGGTCGTGGGCCTCGGTCAGGCGGGTGACCCAGTCGGTGGCGGTGGCGAACAGGACCCGGTGTCCTTGCCGGGCGGCGGCGACGCCGAGGGCGGTGGCCAGGTGCGTCTTGCCCGTGCCCGGCGGTCCGAGGAGGACGACGTTGCGGTGCTCGGCCAGGTACGCACCGGAGGCGAGGGCCTGGATCGGGGTGCGGGCGCCGGGTTGGTGGTCGAAGTCGAAGTCCTCAAGGGTCTTGACCGCGCCGAAGCCGGCGGCGCGGATGCGTAGCCGGGCCCCGGAGGCGTTGCGGGCGGCGACCTCGCGTTCCAGGACCGCGGCCAGGTAGTCCTCGTGGGTCCACCCGCTGTCGCGGGCGTGGTCGGCCAGGCGGGCGGCGGACTCGGTGATCCGCGGCGCCTTCAGCGCCGCGGCCAGGTGGGTGATCTGCTTGAGCGACTCGCTCGCGGATGCTGGTTTGCGGCTCATCGCGACTCCAGCTCGCCGGCGTCGATCCCGAACGCCTTATCGTAGTCGGCCAGGTCCCGGACCAGGTCGTCGGCCTCGGGACGGGACCTGGGGTGCTGGTAGTCGCGCCGTAGCGCGGCGGCGGTCGCCACGTGGGCGGGGTCGGTCACGGTCATGCTCCGGGCCCACCGGCGTGGGTGCTCGGCGACCAGCCGGCCGGCCTGGCGGACCCGGATGGTGTCCAGGTCTGCGGCGACGTCGACCCGGGCCCCGATCGCGCGGGGGTCGACGGAGTAGTCGGAGGTGTCGACGCGCACGTAGTAGTCCCGGCCGAGGCGGACGTGGTTGCGCCAGCCCAGGTGCAGCACCGCCGGCGGCAGGGGCAGCATCGCCTCCTTGTCCGCGGCGAGCAGGTCCACCGGACGGGCCTTGATCGTGCGCACCGTCCGGGCGTTAGCAGCGGACAGCCAGTGGGCGAACTGGGCGTTGAAGTCGCTTGGGGACTCGAAGTGGCGCCCGGGCATGAAGGAGGTCTCGAAGAAGCGGTTGCGGCGTTCGACGATGCCCTTGGACTCGGGATCCCGCGGTGGTAGCAGCACCACCTTCGTGGCCAGCATCCCGGCGAACACCGCGACCGGCTCGGTCAGCTTGCCTCGTCCGATGCCGGGCTCGTTGTCCCAGATCAGCCGGCGCGGCACCCGACCCAGCTGATCCAGCAGCTCCCACGTGCCCAGGAGCAGGTCCGGGGTCTTTCGGGTCGGGATCATCCTCCCCAGCGTGAACCGGGAGTACCCGCAGGTCATGACCAGTACCGGAAGCAGGGTACGGGAGCCGTCCTCGAGCAGGATCTTGCGCGGCGGGAACCACAGGTCGCACTGCGCTACGTCCCCGGCCGTCCAGGTCAGCCGGTCGGCCGGGTCGATCGGGCGGTGGTCGACCCTCAGGCGGTTGACGTTGTCGCGGAACCATCGGATCGAGCCGGTCCACCCGACCCGTTCGGCCAGCACCGTCGCGGGCATGTCCGGCGTCTCCTCGAGGAGTTCACGCACCCGCGCCTCATACGGCGTGAACGACGTTGGACCCGCTCTTCTCTCGTACTTCGGTGGCCCGTCCGAGGCGATGGCGTTTATGACCGTCGTCCTCGAGATGCCCAACTTCCTGGCGATCCTGGCCTTCGGCACGCCGTCGGCGGCCAGCCTCCTGATCAGCGCCCAGTCCTCCATGGTGATCACACTCCAATCGTTGGCGGAGTGTTCACTTTTCGAGCGCCGTTACTGTCTAGTTTTCAAGCGCCGCCGACAGGAGTCCCAGATTCGCGCCCCATTGGGGTCGTGGTCGGAGCCGATCATGCAGCGACAAGGCGTGTCCCAGCGCGAAGAGGGACCGTCTTCTCTCTTGAGGACGTAGTGCTGAGGACCAGTAGGCCTTGCTCTCTCTTCTTCCGATACATTGGTGGGCTTGACGATACAGATGTCGAGAGCCGGGTTGGTGCACAACGGGTAGATTTCGCGATCTAGTAACCGGACTTTGGGCATGCCTGGGGGCTGTAGTCACTCATGTCAACGTCGGCTTTTACTGCGAACGGTAAGGTCCCGTCGCGGCCGAGCAGCTGGTGGGGCGCCGCACGGGTCGTCTCGATAGGGTTCGAGAAGGGTGGCAAGTAGACCTCGGTGGGGCCACCAGACATCCGACTCTGCCGCCGGTCGCGGGCGTACATTGCAGAGTCCGGGGCCGGGTGGGCGGATCGTGCAAGGATCGCCGGCGATCCGGTGCAGTCTTCTCTGCATCTCGACATCACCTAGTTGTCAGTCGCGTGTCAGTTTTCTCACGCATCTGTCAGGCGGGGCACGATGGCTGTGTGCATGTGCGCGAGGTCTCCTTGCGGTACTGCGACATCGCCGGTCCCGCGGGTCCTGGTGGCGCTGTTCAGACGGGTCCCGCCACTGATTCGAGCTAGGCGCTGCAGTCACTGAGGTCGATACAGTTACTGCTGTATAGTTCAGCGTGTGCTGACCATTGCTTCTCGTCTCGATGTGATGAACCGGTTGGGTCGGGCGCTGGCCGATCCCACCCGGTCACGACTTCTCCTGGTGCTGCTCGAGCGGCCGGCCTACCCGGCGGAGCTGGCGCGCGATCTGGGCCTGACGCGCTCGAACGTGTCCAACCATCTGACCTGCCTGCGGGACTGCGGCATCGTGGTCGCCGAACTCGAGGGCCGTCGGACGCGTTATGAGATCGCGGATCCGCACCTGGCACGGGCGCTGAACGCACTGGTTGAGGTCACTCTCGCAGTGGACGAGAACGCCCCGTGTCTCGATCCGGCCTGCTCGGTCGCCGGATGCTGCGCCGCCGAGGCTGGCGCATGATCCTGTCCTCGGTCCTGCAGGCGATCGGCCTGTTCATCGCGACCAACATCGACGACATCATCGTGCTCTCGCTGTTCTTCGCCCGCGGCGCGGGACAGCCCGGGACGACCGCCCGGATCGCCGTCGGCCAGTATCTGGGGTTCGCGGGCATCCTTGGCGCGGCAGTGCTCGTCACCCTGGGCGCGGACGCGTTCCTGCCCCCGGCAGTCATCCCGTACTTCGGACTCATCCCGTTGGCTCTGGGTCTATGGGCCGCCTGGCAGGCCTGGCGCGGGGACGGTGACGATGATGACGACGCCAAGGTCGCCGGCAAGAACGTCGCGGTCTGGACCGTCGCCGGAGTCACCTTCGCCAACGGCGGGGACAACATCGGCGTCTACGTCCCGGTCTTCCTCAGCGTGGGACCGGCGGCCGTGGTGGCCTACTGCATCGTCTTCCTCGCGCTGGTCGCGGTCCTGGTCGTGCTGGCCAAGTTCGTGGCCACCCGCCCCCCGATCGCCGAAGTCCTCGAGCGGTGGGAACACATCCTGTTCCCCATCGTCCTGATCGGACTGGGCATCGCCATCCTGGTCGGTGGCGGAGCCTTCGGCCTCTGACCAGGGCCGACGGGGCTACGATCGTGCGCCAGTTACCCAGCCTCCGCGTTCCGAACACTCCTGACGTTCCACGGAAGCCGACGGGGCGCAGTGCGTCGATGAGTTACCTCTGTTGCAACGAGTCGCGGTACGGATGCCCATGGACTCTCACGGCACGTCAACCCTTGGATCAGTTCCGCAGAATCGGCCCCGAGGCGACCAGGCGTGGGATGGCCTTGACGTAGATCACCATGCCGAGGAGCTCGACCATGGTTTGGGTGACGACGACGAGCGGAACCAGGCCCAGGGGCGCCGGCAGGGCCAGCGCCAGCGGGAGTACCACTAGCGAGTTTCGAGTGGCGCCACTGAAGATCACGGCCCTCGTGCTGCCCGAATCGAGCCGTGCGACTCGTGCGCACGCCATCCCGAGGGGAACCATCACCACCAGAAAGGCTACGTAGAGAGGGACGACGGCCAACAGCGCGGTGACCTCTTGCCCAACTGCGTGGATCTGCGATGCGATCACCACAGCCAGTGTCGCCATCATGAACGGGACCATCATCGCCTGCACAACGGTCATCACGGTCTTGCCGGCTGCCTGTTCTCGGGACAACCACTGGGTCAAAGCCGCCAAGGTGAGCGGGACGATGATGAGCCCGATGAGCGCTTCGAGGAAGGGGCCTGGCTCGATGGCCGAGACGAGCTCCGGCCCGACGAAGAGGAGCAGGTAGAAGGGCAGCAACAGCATCTGGGCCAGCATGAGCAGCGGCGCTGTAGCGAGCAGACGCTCACTGGAGCCGCCGGCCAGCCCGGCGAAGACGATCACGTAGTCGATGCACGGGGTCAGCAGCACCAGCAGCACACCCACCAGCAGGGCCGGGCTGTCGGCCACGAACCGCGACAGGGCAAAGACCACGGCGGGAACGATGACGAAGTTGAGGACCAGGATCGTGGCGATGAAGCGCACATCGCGCACGGCCTGACCGATCGCCGAGAACGGGATCCCCAGGAACGTGGCGAACAGCAACAGCCCGAGCACGGGAGTGATGGCATTTTCAAGAGGCCCGGCGGCAGCGGGCAGCGAACCAGCCAAGGATCGCTCCACCTGCGATGGCGAGGAGATACAGGCCAATCTGGTGGCGCTCCATCGCTTGGATCAAGGGGGTCAACGGCACCGTGCCAGCGTAAAGAGGCCCGCGCTGGCGACTCCTACCTGGGGACGGGTCCACGCTCGGCGTGAGCGTTGTTCAGGCGCAGCAGCTGGTGGGGATGGTGGTCCGGAACAGGCCGGCCGCTATGCGGAGGGCTTCGCTCATCGTGAGGTAGGGCGCCCAGGTGTCGGCCAGGTCGTCGACGGTCAGCCCGAACTTGATGGCGTACGTCGCGGCGAGCATGAGCTCTCCGGCGCCGTAAGGTGCGGCGTGCACACCCAGGACCTTGCGGGTCTGGGCGTCGATGACGAGTTTGAGGACCCCCCGAGTGTCCTGGCTGACCAGTGCGCGCGGAATGTCCTGTGCACCCAGGATTCGGCAAGTCGCAGTCGTGGCCGAGCTCGAGGGCGCGGGCTTCGGTCAGTCCGGCGCTGGCCATCTGCGGAGTGGTGAAGGTGACCCCCGGCAGGCCGCGCGGTAGTCCACCGTGGAGGGCTCACCCAGCGCACCGGCCGCGGCAACTCGGCCAGTCTTCGCGGCGACGTAAACGTACTGCGGCGCACCGGAGACATCCCCGGCCGCGTGCACGCGGTGGTTGGTCGTGCGCAGGTTCTCATCCACGTGCGTCGGTGCCGATCCCGGCGGCCTCCAGCCCAAGACCGCTGGTGCTGGCGCGGCGGCCGGTGGCGATCAACAACCGCTGGCCATGGACTTGAACGCCGCTGTCGGTGGTGACGATGACCCCTCCGGCGTGAGGCGCTACTTCCCGCCCGCATTCCTCGAGCACCGTGATGCCCTCCTCCTGGAAGGCGGTGCGGAGCACGTCAGCGACCTCGGGTTCGGCGTAGGGGGGCCACTCGGCCCACGAGGGTGACGTCGACGCCCAGGTGTGCCCACAGCTGGGCCTGCTCCAAGCCGACGTACCCACCACCGAGCACGACCATGGAGGTGGGCAGGTCCTGTTGCTCCATGGCGGTGGTCGAGGTCAGGTCGGCCGGCTACGTAGATTTGGACTTGCAGCGATGATCGGTATTGGTCGATGCTAGCGTCCATGCGGGATGAACGGCAACGAGGCAAGACCGAGGCCCAGGGAGGGCAGCTGTGCTGATGAACCGGATCGAGACGATGCTCGTCGACAGCCCACCCCGGGCGTGGCTGCAGCGTTCGTACGAACTGCCGCTGTTGGAGCGTCTGGGCGCCCGGATCGCCGGCCTGCGCGTGGTCGAGATCGGTTGTGGGCGCGGCGCCGGTGCCGAGCTGCTGCTGCAGCGGTGGGGCGCCGCGCATGTCACAGCGGTGGATCTGGACCCGGTGATGGTCCAGCGTGCCCGGCGGCGCTTGGCGCGGTTCGGGTCGCGGGTCGATGTGCGCGTCGGTGACGCATGCGCGCTGCCGGTCGCCGACGCGGCGGTGGATGCCGTCGTGGACTTCGCGGTGGTCCACCACGTCCCGGTCTGGCGCGAGGCGGTGGCCGAGGCGGTGCGGGTGCTGCGCCCGGGCGGGCAGCTTGTGTTTGAAGAGGTCACCCGCCACGCGTTGCAGCGCTGGTCCTACCGCACGTTCCTCGAGCACCCGAAGGTCGACCGGTTCAGCGCCGAGGAGTTCGTCGAGGCGCTGGGGGAGCTGGGTCTGTCGCTGCCGGTCCCTGCTGTGACACGGTTCTTCGGTGACTTCGTCCTCGGCGTCGCCGTCAAGCCGGCGGCCGCGAGCCCAGGTCCGCTGTGAGCGGCCATGCGATCCTCGGTCTGGCGCTGTTCGTCGTGTGGGCCTTGCTCGCCGGGGGTGGGTCGCATGGCCGTCCAGCGGCGGCGCACCGGTGACAGCGGATTCCGCTTCGCGGCCGCCGCGCGCGGCACCCGGCAGTGGTGGGCCAATCGCATCAGCGGTGCGGGTTCTCTCCTGGTCGGCGTCGCCGCACCGGTCGCAGACCTACTCGGGCTCGACCCGGTGGTGTCACCGCTGAGCTCGCCGGCCCTGCGCACTGCAGCGGCCGTGGTGGCCGCGTCAGGCATCTTCTGCACCTACGCTGCGCAGCTGGCCATGGGCACCGCCTGGCGCATCGGTGTCGACCCGACAGAACGCACCGAGCTGGTCACCTCCGGGCCTTTCGCGTTCGTCCGCAACCCGATCTTCACCACCGCTCTTATCACCTTCACCGGGCTCGCGTTGGCCTCCCCGAACCTTGTTGCCTTGGCGGGCCTGGTCCTGGTCTATGCGGGCATCCAGATGCAGGTCCGCGCCGTCGAGGAGCCGCACCTGCTGGCCACGCACGGGCGGGCCTATGCCGACTATGCCGCCCGCGTGGGGCGGTTCGTCCCCGGGATTGGACGCCTGCGTCCGACTTCTTGAGTTCCAGGTAGCCACGCTTTAGGCCCTGGTGCCCCAGGGACATGACGTCGCTGGAGGCCAGCGATTGCGGGATGGCGTTTCAGGTCGGGTCCGTCTTGGCCACGGGCGTCGGTCACTTGACGGCCATGATCTTGCTGGTAGTGGTCGGAGTCGACGTTCTTGGGGTTGCTGGCGTTCATCAGCCGCATTCACGGTGTAGCGGAAGGCGTCACGTGCTCACCCCCGAGTAGCTGTGCAGGCCGGTGATGAGCAGGTTGACGACGGTGTAGTTCAGGATGATGCAGAGCATGCCGAGGAGTGCCACGTAGGTGGCGTGTCGTTTGGTCCAGCCGCTGGTGGCGCGGGAGTGCAGGTAGGCGGCGTAGACGACCCAGATGATGAAGGTCCAGATTTCCTTAGGGTCCCAGCCCCAGTAGCGGCCCCAGGCCACCTCGGCCCAGATCGCGCCGGTGATGAGGGTGAACGTCCAGAGCGGGAAGGCGAAGATGTGGACCCCGTAGGTCATCGTCTCCAGTTTGTCTCCCTCGGGCAGGCCGGCCAGCCAACCCCGGATGCGGCTTCTCTTCTCGGCTGAGTCGCGGAGCAGGAAGGCGACGCCGAGGGCGGCACCGATGATGAACAGCGCCACGGACAGCGTCGCGAGCGTGACGTGGATGGACAGCCACATCGTGTTGTCCAGGGCGGGCATGAGCTGGGAGGCCTCGGTGTACCAGATCTTGCCCGCGCCAAGGACGGCCATGACTGGCAGCACGACGAAGGGACCGAGCCACAGCCGGTCGCGTTTCAGGCTCCACGTGGAGAAGACGATGAGGGCGAAGGATGCGGCGACGATCGCGAACTCGTACATGTTGCCCAGCGGCCAGCGCTGTACCGACAGGCCACGCAAGATCGTGCCGCCGACGACTCCGAAGGTCGCCAGCCAGGTGAGTTGGACCCCGATGACGCCCCAGCGGCGGGTGACCTCGGCGGGATGACTGACTGTTGGTGGCTCGACTGCGGCGGTGGTCGGCGTGGTCGAGTCCGTCAGTCCAGTGGCACAGTCGTCAACGACTGTGTCTGCTGGCTGCTCACCGTCGGCGCCAACACCCACGCGGACCTTCTCGCGGGCCTTGATTTTATCGTGGCGTTCCCTGGCGACCCCGGTGACGGCCAGGTGCGCCGAGAAGGAGATGAGGGCCAGCGCGAGCACGGCCAGGCTGGCCCAGATGGCGATGTCGCTGGCCAGGGCCAGCTGTGGGTCGGTCATACCGTGTCCTTGTCTCGATGGTGGGTTTCAGGAGTAGTGGTCCGGTCACCCGTGATCCTGGTGATCCGGAGTAGGACGTCGTCGACGATGGTCTGGAGTCCGGGGTCGCTGCCCTTGGACTGGCCACCGATGCTCACTAGTGTCCGCATCGGACCATTGATGGGGTGTTCAGGGTTGATCCGTACGTAGATCCGGCGTCGCTTGATGCCGAGCATCAGGGCCAGGCCGACGGTGGTGGCGATCGCGAAGCCCAGGGCTGGTATCCGGCCCGGGTCGTGCCGCGCCAGCAGCCCGGCCCAGCGGATTATGCCGTCGAACTCCACGGTGGTGCCGTCGGGTAGCTCGAAGTACTCGCCCGGGCGGATCAGCATCGCGACGGGGTTGCCCTCCTCGTCGGTGAGCTGGGTCATCTGGTCGGTGTCGATATTGAAGACCGACTGCGGGCGCCCGTCGGGGAACAGGTTGCCCTCGAAGGCGGTAAGGGCCAGCGCTGGGTCGACCAGGCCGGGGAAGGAGGAGGTCATTCCCAGCTCGGGGTCTATCCGCAGGGTCGGTAGGAAGCCGCCGACCAGGCCGAGGCCGGGGTCTCGCGCGGTGACCTTGATGGCGCCCTCGCTGGCGTAGTTGTTGTCCTGTGGGAGGAAGGTGACCGCGTCGGAGTAGAGGACTTCTCCGTCGGGGTCGCGGATGGTCACGATGGGGGCGTAGCCGTTGCCGAGCAGGAAGATGGAGTCTCCGGCCACGGAGATCGGGTGGTTGACTGCGAACTCCTGTTGCTCCGGTTCCCGGCCGGGGACCTCGACGGTGGCCAACCCGTCGAACCTGCGGGGTTGGCCGAACTGGGCGCCTTCGGCCTGGCTTTCGAAGGCTACGTCGAGTTTGTTGAGTTCCACGGTGAACGTGGGAATGTCTCCCTCATCGGCCAGCGGGCTGAAGTTGAGCGTGTCGAAGGTGCCGGCAGTGGCCGTCCACGACTGCCCCTCCTGGATGATGATCTCCCCGCGCCAGCCGAACAGGTTACCGGCGGCGAAGGCGACGATCACGCCCAGCAGGGCCATGTGGAAGAGCAGGTTACCGGTCTCCTTCAGGTACCCCTTCTCGCCAGTGACCCAGAGATCGCCGTCCTCGGCGTCGCGCAGCCGGTAGCCCTTCGCCTTCAGCGCCTCCCGGGCTGCGGCCAGGGCCTCGCGGCCGTCGGTGGCGACGGTTCCGTCGGCGCGGGCGGGCAGTCGGGTCAGACGCTGTGGTGCCCGCGGCGGCTGGGCTCGGATCGAACGCCAGTGCTGTCGCATCCGCGGGATGATGCAACCGACCAGGCTGATCACCAGCAGCAGATAGATCGAGGCAAACCATGGGGAGGAGAACACATCGAAGAGGAACAACCGGTCCAGCCAGGGCGCGACGTCGGGGTTGTTCTCGAAGAAGGTGCGCACTTGGACCGGGTCTACGGAGCGCTGCGGGAATATTGAGCCGGGGAAGGACGCGGCCGCCAGCAGCAGAAGCAGGTAGATGGCGGTGCGCATGCTGGTCAGCTGCCGCCAGGCCCAACGTGCCCAGCCCAGTACGCCGAGCCGGGGGCCGCCCAAGGTGGTGCGGTCCTTGGGATAGGACGGCTCGATCCGTTCCGGTGTTCGCGTGCTGGCCATGTCAGATCACCGTGGTGAAGTTGCTGGTCAGTCGGGTCTGGACCCACGCCATCGCCTCGGCCCAGACGCCGGCCACCATGAGCAGGCCGAGGAGGACGAGCAGCCCGCCGCCGACCTGTTGGAGGAGGCGGTGGTGGTTGCGCAGCCAGCGGGACCCGCGGCTGACCCACCCCATGCCGGCGGCGACCATCACGAACGGCAGCCCCAGACCGAGGCTGTATGCGGTGCCCAGCACCAGGGCGCGGCCCACCTGGTCGTCCCCCGGGAGGATCGAGGTGCCGAGCGTCTGGATCGCGGCGAGCGCCGGTCCGGTGCAGGCGCTGAATCCCAGGCCAAAGGCGACCCCGAGCAGCGGAGCCCCGGCGATCCCGGCGGCCGGTCGCCATCGCACCGAAACTGATGCTGTCGGCTGCAGCAGCATGACCAGGCCGAGGCCGAGGACGACCGCGCCGGACAGGCGCAGCAGCAGCCCCTGGTGCTGCGCCAGGGCCATGCCCAGGGAGGAGATGACCACGCTCATCGCCATGAAGACGGCCGAGAAACCCATAACGAACAGCAGCGCCCCGACCGTCGGGCGCCACCGCCCCGGCGCGTGAGCGCCCGACATGGGCGACGCCATTCCCGAGAGGTAACCGACATAGCCGGGGACCAGCGGTAGCACGCACGGCGAGGCGAACGAGACGAGACCTGCCAGCGCGGCGATCGCGGCGGCCAGCAGCAGCGGCCCGCTGAGAACGACCTCGCTCACCGGGCGGACTCACTCTTCAGCACGTCCTCGACCAGGCCGCGCAGCGTCGACGCCTCCACGGGTCCGCTGACCCGGGCGGCGAGGCGCCCCTGTCCGTCGAGGACCATCGTGGTCGGCGTCGCGACGGCCAGCCCCTGCAGCTGGGCGCGGGTGCGCCCGCCGTCGTCCTGGAGCGAGGGGTAGGACACGTCGTACTTCTGCTGGAAGGCCAGGGCGCTGGGTACCGAGTCACGGCTGTTGACCCCGATGAACTGCACCGGCTCACCCGCCTCGGCGAACTCGGTGGCCACCTCCTCCAGGTCCGGCGCCTCCTCCACGCACGGCCCGCACCACGACCCCCACACGTTGACCACCACGACCTCGCCCAGGTGGTCCTGCGAGGACCACGCCTCGTCTTCCAGGGTCGTCCCCTCCAGGGTGATGACGGTCTCGCGCTCCTCCGGCGCCAGCACCTGGATGGTGCCGTCACCGGCGACGTATCCCTTCTGGTCGCCCTGACGCATCTGGTCGTTGATCGTCGAGCCCTCGCCACCGCAGCCGGCCAGGACCACTGCTACGGCCGCGAGCAGGGCCAGGAGGTGCCCGCGGGTCACCGGAGCAGCCCGTCGAAGTCGCCGTGTGCCCCGTTTGCGAGCATGCCTCGCGAGCGCACGACCGAGATCGTCTGTCGGCGAGGCCGTCGACCGCTGGCCGGCTCGAGGGGGTCGGGGCGTCCTGCTCGTCCACCGCCTCGCTCCACCCGGGGTCGCCCTATGGTGCCCATGCCGCTTACCTTCCAATCCGCTACCACTCTGCCTGCCGAACGCGATGGTTGAGGGTCGCCACGGTGGTGACGAGCCGGCCACACGGCCGCCCGTGCGACTCTACCCTTTGCTGACAGCAGCGTCACTCGCTACCATCGCCGCATGTCGATTCTAACCCCGCCCGGTGGGTCCCAGCCTGACCCGCCAGGAGCTGGGGGCAACCAGAGGCGCTCCAACCGCCTTGCGGCGCGTGGCCCTCGAGCAGCAGGCGTGTCCGGTTCTGCCCCGGCCGATCCCCGCCAGCGGGTGTCAACGACCCCTGGTGGGCGTCGTGTGGGATGGACAGCAGCGTCCGTGACGAAACTGGCACCGCGTCGCGCCGTCCTGGTGGCCGGTGCCGCGGCGGTGGCGGTGACGGACCTGTTGGTCAAGGCGTGGGCTGAGAGCGCGCTGGAGGCGGGGCTGGCCCTGGGTCCGGTCGACCTCGCGCTGAGTCACAACCCGGGGGTGGCGTTCTCCCTCGGCGCTGACGCGCCGGCCGCACTGGTCGTCGCGCTCACCGGCCTGGTCATCGTCGCGATCGCCGTCGTGGCCTGGCGGGCCGCTCCGACGTGGGACTGTTGGCGGCTCGCCGCAGTGACGGCGATTCTTGGTGGTGGGTGCGGCAACTGGATCGATCGCTCCCTTGACGGTGTGGTGACCGACTATCTGCACAGCGGGTGGTGGCCCACGTTCAACCTGGCTGACACCGCGATCGTCACCGGGGTCGTCTTGCTGGCGCTGCTCGAGCTGCGCTCACCACGGCAGCCGGCCGGGACCGACACCAGTGGCTGACCGCGTGGCCACGTCGCCCGCCTGACCCACCACACACGACCGAAGGCATCACCCTGTGCTCACCTCAGTCCTGCAGGCCTTCGGGCTGTTCATGGCCACCAACATCGACGACATCATCGTGCTGTCACTCTTCTTCGCCCGGGGCGCCGGCTTGCGCGGCACGACCAGGAAGATCGTCGTGGGTCAGTACCTGGGCTTCAGCGGCATACTCGTCGCCTCGGTACTGGTCTCCCTGGGCGCGGTGACCTTCCTGCCCGAGTCGGCGATCGCCTACTTCGGGCTCATCCCGTTGCTGCTCGGCCTGCTGACCGCATGGAAGGTCTGGCGCGGCGACGGAGACGATGACGACCGGGTCGCGGACAAGACGATCAGCGCCCTGACGGTCGCCGGTGTCACCTTCGCCAACGGCGGTGACAACATCGGCGTCTACGTCCCCGTCTTCGTCACCGTCGGCGCCGGCGCGGTCGTGGCCTACTGCGTCGTCTTCCTCGTCCTCGTCATGGTGCTTGTCCTGCTCGCCAAGTTCGTCGCCACCCGTAGGCCCATCGCAGAGGTCCTGGAACGCTGGGAGCACGTCCTGTTCCCTCTGGTCCTGATCGGACTCGGCGTGGCGATCCTCGTCGAAGGTGGCGCCTTCGGCCTGTAGGTAGGGGCGCATCGGTCCCTGCCCTGTCCGAATGGCGTTTGTCGCACCGGGCCAGAGTCTTCTCAGGGTCTGGCTCTACGATCCGCGTCGGGACTTCCCGCATCCTCGGCTAGACTGGCCGATCGTCCGTGTCGCCTGATGAAGGAGTGCCCGTGCGGCGCAACGTGATCCTGTCCCTCCTGCTGATCGCCGTCTTCGTTGCGGTGGTGGCCGTCGCCGTTGGCGTGACCCGCCCGCCGTCCGGCACCGGTGTCGCGGACTCGGCGCGAACGAGCTCGGCCGTGCCGGTCGTGAGGGAGGACAGCCACGTGCTCTCCGACGCCGGTGAGGGCGCGCCGGTGCTGGTGGAGTTCCTGGACTTCGAGTGCGAGGCGTGCCTGGCGGCCTACCCGCTGGTGGAGCAGATCCGCGAGGAGTACGCCGGGGAGCTGACGTTCGTGGTCCGGTACTTCCCGATCCCCAGCCACGCCAACGCGATGAACGCGGCGGTGGCGGTCGAGGCGGCGGCCCAGCAGGGCCGGTTCGAGGACATGTACACGCGGATGTACCAGACGCAGAGCGAATGGGGCGAGCAGCAGGACTCCAAGGCGCCGCTGTTCCGGCAGTTCGCCCAGGACCTCGGGCTGGACATGGCCGCCTACGACGCCGCCGTCGCCGACCCCGCCACCCAGCAGCGCGTGGAGCAGGACCGGCAGGACGGCATGGCACTGGGTGTCCAGGGAACCCCGACCTTCTTCCTGGACGGTGAGCTGCTGCAGCCCACCTCCGAGGGCGACTTCCGCGCCCAGATCGATGCAGCCGTCAACCGCTGAGCCCGCCGCGCTCACCGCTCCTTCCCAGGAGCCCGGCGCGCCGGTCGGGAGGGCCGTGGGGTGGGTCCTGCTCGTGTGCGGCTGGGTCGGTCTGTCGGCGGCGTTCGTGCTGCTGGTGGAGAAGATCCGGCTGGTCGCCGACCCGAGCTACGTGCCCAGCTGCAGCATCAGCCCGCTGCTGAGCTGCGGGTCGGTGATGAGCACCCCCCAGGCGGAGCTGTTCGGGTTCCCCAACCCGATCCTGGGCGTGGCCGGGTTCGCCGCCCTGGTCACCGTCGCCGTCACGATCATCAGCGGCGCCCGGCTGCCGTCCTGGTACTGGATCGGCCTGACCGCGGGTACGGCGCTGGGCACGGTGTTCGTGCACTGGCTCATCTTCCAGAGCGTCCACCGCATCGGTGCGCTGTGCCCGTACTGCATGGTCGTCTGGGTCGTCACCGTGGCCGCGTTCGTCGCGGTACTGGCCCGGTGGTCCCGCGCCGGGGCGCTTCCACGGTGGGTCGGAGACTACGCCGTCACGATCGTCACGACATGGTGCCTGGTGGTCGCGGCTCTGATCGCCGTCCGGTTCTGGGACTACTGGATCACCCTCGCCTAGGACGCTTGCCGCGGCTCAGGCGCCGGGACGGCCGGCATCCGGCTATGATCGGCGCATGACGATGACATCACAGAGCGCACCCGCGCCAGGCGACGGCACCCGAGCTGAAGGGCTCGACGTGGCGGCCGCGCTGTTCCACGGTCTGTCAGACCGGTCACGGTTGGCGATCCTGCAGCACCTGACGCTGGGGGAGCACAAGGTGCGCGACCTCACGGAGCACCTGGGGCTGGCGCAGTCCACGGTCAGTGCGCACCTGGCCTGCCTGCGAGACTGCGGCCTGGTGGTCTCGCGCCCGGAGGGCCGGGCCTCGATGTTCTCGCTGACCAGTGCTCCGGAGCTGCTGGACGTGCTGGACGCGGCGGAGCGCCTGCTCGCGGCGTCGGGGTATGCGGTCGCGCTGTGCCCGAACTACGGCGTCGGGACCGAAGGCAACCCCGCCCCCGAGCAGCTGCGCCCCCACGCCGGGCAGGAGGCGGGGGCGTGAGCGGGCCGCAGACGCCGCAGCGGGAGGTGGCGGTGGACGCGTGCGGATGCGAGGCTCCCGTCGCCCCACCAGCTCGAGCAGGAGAGGTCGAGGAGCCGGCGACCCGGCTGTGGCAGGTGCGGGAGGTGCAGCTGGGTCTGGCCTCCGGTGCGCTGCTGCTGGCCGGGTTCCTCGCCGGGCTCGGGGGATGGGAGACCGTCGAGCTTGTGCTCGCCGCGGCGGCGCTGCTCGTGGGTGGCTCCACGTTCGTGCCGGGTGCGCTGCGCCGTCTGGCGCGCGGCAAGCTCGGCGTGGGTCTGCTGATGACGATCGGCGCGGTCGGGGCGACCCTGCTGGGGCAGGTCGAGGAGGCTGCTGCGCTGGCGTTCCTGTTCTCCCTGAGCGAGGGCCTGGAGGAGTACTCCCTGGCCCGCACCCGGCACGGCCTGCGGGCGCTGTTGGACCTGGTGCCCAAGGAGGCGAGCGTGCTCCGCGACGGCCGGGAGCTCGTGGTGGACCCGGCACAGCTGGTCATCGGCGACGTGATGGTGGTGCGGCCCGGGGAGCGGCTGGCGACCGACGGGACCGTGCGGACCGGTCGAAGCGCCCTGGACACCTCGGCCATCACGGGTGAATCCATGCCGGTGGAGACCGGGCCGGGCAAGGACGTCTTCGCCGGGTCGATCAACGGCACCGGCGCCCTGGAGGTGGAGGTCACCTCCACCGCGCAGGACAACTCGCTGGCCCGGATCGTGCACGTCGTGGAGGCCGAGCAGTCCCGCCGCGGCGCCACCCAGCGACTGGCCGACCGGATCGCCCGCCCGCTGGTGCCCGGCATCCTGGTCGCCGCAGGCCTGACGGCCCTTCTCGGCGCGCTCCTGGGCGACCCGTCGGTGTGGGTGCACCGGGCCCTGGTGATGGTCGTCGCCGCCTCTCCCTGCGCGCTGGCGATCTCGGTGCCGGTCACCAGCGTCGCCTCGATCGGGGCCGCCAGCCGCCGCGGGATCCTGGTCAAGGGCGGCGCCGCCATGGAGACCTTGGGCAGGGTGCGCACCGTCGCCCTGGACAAGACCGGCACCCTGACCCGCAACCGGCCGGCCGTGGTCGACGTCGCCACCGCGCCCGGCCACGACCGAGGCCAGGTGCTGGCCTGGGCCGCCGCGCTGGAGGCCCGCAGCGAGCACCCGCTCGCCGCAGCGATCCTGGCCGCCGCCGACCGGGCGCCTGCCGCGCAGGACGTCGACGCGGTGGTCGGCGCCGGGCTGGTCGGGACCGTGGACGGTGCCCGGGTCCGGCTGGGCAAGCCCGACTGGGTCGACCCGGGCACCCTGTCCGGGGACGTCATCAGTATGCAGCGGGCGGGGGCGACCGCGGTCGTGGTCGAGGTCGACGGTCAACCGGTCGGCGCGATCGCCGTCCGGGACGAGCTGCGGTCCGAGGCGACCGAGGTCATCTCCCGCTTCCACGACCGCCGCTACACCGTGGCCATGCTCACCGGCGACAACCAGGTCACCGCCGCAGCGCTGGCCGCACAGGCCGGCATCGAGCAGGTGCACGCCGACCTGCGCCCGGAGGACAAGTCGAAGGTCGTCACCGGGCTGCGCGCCCACGGCGCGACCGCGATGGTCGGCGACGGCGTCAACGACGCACCCGCGCTGGCGACCGCGGACGTCGGCGTGGCGATGGGCGCCATGGGCACCGACGTGGCGATCGAGACCGCCGACGTGGCCCTGATGGGTGATGACCTGCGGCTGCTGCCGTTGGCGTTCGACCACGCTCGCCGCACCCGGACGATCATGCTGCAGAACGTGGTGCTGTCCCTGGTCCTGATCGCGGTCCTGATCCCGCTGGCCCTCTTCGGCGTCCTCGGCCTGGCAGCCGTGGTGCTGGTCCACGAGCTGGCCGAGGTCCTGGTCATCGCCAACGGCGTCCGCGCCGGACGCGCCAGGCACGTGTCATCACTGACCGCTCCTCAGGCCGACACTGCCCGTCTGGAAGGGGTGACCGCATGAGCGCGGGTCACGACCACGGGAATGCGACCACCCACCGGGGGCGACTGGCGGTCGCCTTCGCGATCACCGCGACCATCCTGGTCGCCGAGGTGATCGGCGCGCTGTGGACCGGGTCGCTGGCCCTGCTCGTCGACGCCGGGCACATGCTCACCGACGCCGCCGGCTTGGCCATGGCACTGGTCGCCGCGTCGCTGGCCCTCCGTCCGCCGACCGCGGCCCGGACGTGGGGCTTCCGGCGCGCGGAGGTCCTCGCCGCCGGCGCGCAGGCCACCGTGCTCCTCGGCGTCGGGATCTACGCCTTCGTCGAGGGTGTCCGGCGGCTCTACGAACCGCACGAGGTCAGCTCCACCGGCCTGCTGCTCTTCGGTGTCGTCGGCCTGGCCGGCAACATCGCCTCCATGCTGGTCCTGAGCTCGGGGCGCACCGCCAACCTCAACATGCGCGCGGCGTTCCTCGAGGTCGTCAACGACGCCCTCGGGTCCGTCGCGGTCATCGTCAGCGCCATCGTGATCGCGACCACCGGGTGGGTCCGCATCGACGCGATCGCCGGCATGGTCATCGCCGCCCTCATCGTCCCACGGGCGATCACCATCCTGCGCGAGGCCGGCCACATCCTGCTGGAGTCCACGCCCAAGGGACTCAACCTGGACGAGGTCCGCGCCCACCTGCTCGCCGTCCCACATGTGCAGGGCGTGCACGACCTGCACGCCTCCACCATCGCCACCGGACTGCCCGTGCTCACCGCCCACGTCGTCCTGGACGAGGAGTGCTTCACCGACGGCCACGCTGCGGAGATGCTCGCCAAGCTGCAGGACTGCGTCGCCGCCCACTTCACCGTCAGCATCGAGCACTCCACCATCCAGCTCGAACCACCCGGCCACGTCGCACGCGAGCACGCCGCGCATGCATAGGCTGGCCCGTCCGGCCCGGACGGGTCTGCGCACCGTCCCGTTGGTGCTCGGTGCCCGGCTGCTGCTCGGTCTGCTGGGCGGTGCCGCCCTGTGGCTGGCGTTCCCGGGGAACGACGTGTGGTGGCTGGCGATCGTCGGGTGCGCTGCGCTCGCGCTGGCCACGGCCGGGGCGTCTTGGTGGGTCGGTGCGCTGTCCGGGTTGCTGTTGGGACTGGCCTGGTTCACGCCGATGTTCACCTGGGCCGGCACCTACGCCGGCGCTCCGGCCTGGCTTGCCATGAGCGTGGCCTCCGCCTTCTACCCGGCCGCCCTCGGCGTGCTGCTGACGCTGCTGCAGCGCACGGGCGCGGTCCGCCCCGTCGTCGGTGCCGCGGCGTGGGTACTGATGGAGTGGGCACGCTCGGTCACCCCGTTCGGCGGCTTTCCCTGGGCACGGCTGGGCTTCAGCCAGGCGGACTCACCGATGCTCGGCGCCGTCAGCCTCCTGGCAGTCCCGGGATTCGGCTTCCTCCTCGCCTTGACCGGTGGTCTGCTCGCCGTGGCCGTGCAGCGGTTCCTCGCACCTGGGCGCACGCACCTGGGCAGGGCCACCGGAGCGCTGGTTGCTGCCGCTGTCCTGGTGGTCGGGCCGGTGCTGGTTCCCCGCCCGACCGGGGGAGAGCCGGTGCGCGTGGCCGCGCTCCAGGGAGACATCCCCGAGGGGTACACCCGGACCCTGACCGCCGAGCCGGGGACGATGCTCAACCGGTATGCCGACCGCACCCACGAGCTAGCGGCCCGTGTCGACGCCGGCCAGGCTGCGGCTCCGGACCTGGTCGTGTGGCCCGAGGGCGCCACCGACCTGGACCCGCTGGACCCGCGGGTCGGCCAGGCGGCCACCGACCAGATCATGGCGGCAGTGGAAGCCGTCGGCGCCCCGCTGGTGCTCGGTGGCCTGTCCCGACAGGGCGGTGCCGGGCCACCCGCCAACATGGTGTTCAGCTACCTGCCCGGGCTAGGGCTCGACCAGACGTACAGCAAGATCTATCTGGCGCCCTTCGGTGAGGTCATGCCGCTGCGCCCGCTCCTGAGGCACCTCAGCCCGTGGGTGGACCGGATCGTCGACCTCAGCGCCGGCGACCGCCCCGGCGTGGTGCCGGTGCCGCTTGCCGACGGCCGGCCCGTGGACCTGGGACTGGCCATCTGCTTCGAGATCGTCGTGGACCGGGCAGTGCGCGACCTCGTCACCGGCGGCGCGCAGCTGCTCGTGGTCCCCACCAGCAACGCCTGGTTCGGCGACGGAGACCAGTCCGCGCAGCATCTGGCCATCTCCCGGGTCCGGGCGGTCGAGTACGGCCGCTCCGTCGCGCACGTCAGCAACGTCGGTGTCTCCGGACTCATCACCCCGGACGGAGTCGTTCACCAACGCAGCGACCCGTACACCCAGGCGACCCTGCTGGGGCAGCTGCCGGTGCGCACCGAGCAGACCCTCGCCGTCCACACCGGCCCCTGGGTCGTACCCGCCGCCGCCCTCGTCGTCGCCGTTGGGCTCTTCTGGCAACCACGGCGACGGCTGCCTCGCCGTGGATCACCCGGGGCCCACACAGGCGCCTGATCCAAGGTGGGGGCCATCACGCCAGGGGCGGCTTATCCGTGGCGTACGGCAGAGAGTCCGACCCCGACGGCCACGCTCGCCGCGAGGAAGAGCGTGAAGAAGCGATACAGGCCCACGGCTGCTCCCCCGCCACGCACCGCGGTCGCGAAGATCACGAGGGCCGCCAGCAGCACCAGCCCCCCAACGGCGACCACCACGGGGATCCCGGGCATACCACCGACAAGAACGATGCCGCTACCGAGGTTCCACGCCATGACCTCGGACCAGACTCGCCACGACGCCAGGTCCGACCCGCCCACGAACGCCTGACCGCCAGCAAGGACGATCTGGCCGACCCCGACCACTAGCACGAGGTAGGCAGCTGCCCATGACCCCATGGGCAGCGCCAGAGGCCCTGTGACGGCAGCGAGCAACCCACCCAGCACGACCCCCACGGACCCGAGGACCAGGAAGGGTCGATAGCTGGTCCAGACCTGCCGGTCCACCACGAACTCGGCTGGCTCAGCACGGGACATGCGATACCTCTCCGAAGACTGCAACGACCCGGTCCCCGCGACTCCGCGGCCCCGTGAAGCGCCCCAGGTTCTGTGCCGCTCCTATACGGGTTGCGGCTCTCGGTTGAGGGTCGCGTAGTGGGCGTTCTCGTACTCCACTGGGGACATCATGCCAAGGCTGCCGTGGAGGCGTCGCTGGTTGTACCAGTCGACCCAGGCAGCGGTGGCGTACTCGACGTCCGCGATGGTCTTGTAGGGCCCGTCGCAGAAGACGGTGGTGCGGATGCACTCGGTCTTGTACAGGCCGATGGCGCTCTCCATCAAGGCGTTGTCGAACGCATCACCGACCGAGCCGATGGAGGGTCGCAGGCCTTCCAGGGCCAGGTGCTCGGTGAATCGCAGCGAGGTGTACTGCGACCCGGCGTCCGCGTGGCAGATCAGGCCGGGTGCGACGGGGTGCCCGTCGTGGTCACGCTGCCAGATCGCCATCCGCAGCGGGGTCATCACCAGGTCGACCTCCTTGGTCGTGGCAGCGTGCCAGGCCACGATCCGCTGGGCGAAGACGTCCAGGACGAACGCGACGTACACCCACCCGGTCCAGGCCCGGACGTAGGTGAAGTCCATCACCCAGGTCTGGTTCGGGCAGGTGGCGGTGAAGTCGCGATCCAACAGGTCGCCAGCGCGCCGCCCGTCCTTGGTGGGGATCGTGGTCCGGATGCCCTTGTCGCGGCGGAGGCCGGACAGGCCCAGGGCGCGCATCGCCCGGTCGACCGCCCCGGCCGAGGCGTCGGGCAGGCCGCTGCGGCGGACCAGCGCGGTCATCTTGCGTCGCCCGTACAGCCCTTCCGGGGCTAGCTGACGGGCGCCGGTGCGGGTGTTGGTGGTCCAGGCCAGGTCGCGCACCAGGTCCATCACCAGAGCATCGGTGTGCGTGCGGGCCGAGGGCTGGCGGGAGTTGTTCTTCCAGGCCCGGTAGGTGCGCGCGGCGACCTGCAGGCCCTGCTCGCGCAGGACCCGGCAGATCGACTCGACCGCGTGCCCCTGGGCGCGCTGGGCGTCGATGAACGCCATGATCATCGGTTCCGGGGGTCGAGCTCCCCCACGAAGAAACTCGTGGCCGCCTTCAGGATGGCCACGTCCTCACGCAGCCGCCGGTTCTCGGCCTTCAGCTTCTTGATCTCCGCCTGCTCGGCCGTGGTGGTCCCTGGCCGGTCGCCGGCATCGATCTCGGCCTGGGCGACCCACCGCCGCAACGATTCCTTGCCCACTCCTTCCTGCCGGGAGACCGCCAGCACGGCCGCGGTCATCGTCGGGTACTCGTTGCGGTGCTCCAGCACCAACCGCACAGCCCGAGCCTTCAGCTCGGGATCGATCTTCTTCGGCATGACATGCATCCTTCCGGACTCGAAAGGAAGCGGCATCAAACCTGGGGCGCTTCA
>NZ_JBQGWG010000035.1:0-20762 GCF_052073805.1 Ornithinimicrobium panacihumi
CCCACTGCGCGGGCGCGGGGCCCCTTCCGTTGCCCCGTCGGATAGCGCAGCCCACTCGTGAGACGGCGGGGCTCTACGGGGCGCCCAATCCATTTGGTACGGCGGGCATGGGTGTTGACGGTTGCCCATGGTTTGACCGACCGTGACGCTTGAGGTCGTCGCCTGGGCGAAGGTTCGCGATACAGAGGGAGGGATCTACGCGAACGGGAAGATCTTAGGGAGGTCGATCAGGACCTGGAGGATGGTTCTGCCAGCTTCCGTTCCGATGGCCCCTGCCGCGGACGACATGGCCTGATCCCTCCACTGCGAGAGCCGGCCGCGGGCCGGGTTCGCGGTCGTGAGTTCGTCCTCGATGCCTTCGACTGCCTCAAGGACAGCGGGCACGACCTCGCGGGGCAGGTCAGGATCCTGCAGCATCTCGCGAATCACCTGAAGCTGCTGTATCGCTGCCTGGCGTTGGTCGTTGGTGATGGTGACGTGCTGCACGGTGTGGTCACCGGTCTGGACGGCACCTTGATTGGTGAAGGTGTCTGCCTGGATCCCGACACGTTGGTCATACGTCACCGACCGGGCATGACCCAGGTAGGCATCGGCGAGCGAGAGATCGGGGCGGCCAAGCATCGTCTTGCCCCTGCTGGTGACCTCGCACCGGCTGTGGTTCGAACCCGAAGAATGGATGGAGGAGATCAGGTCCTGTGCCTCGAGCGCATCCATGGCCGCTTCGCGCTCGGACATGCTCACCGGTGGAGTTCCGGGTGCGTGCAGGTCCCACACCTCCCACTCATCACGCAGGAAGTAACCGCGTTCCTCCTCGACCGCCCTCCGGAGGATCTCCCGCGTCGTGCGATCGACCCGGTCCCTGCCGGAGGTCCGGGAGGTGCGCCACCGCTCAGCCGCCCGGCGGCCGGTGCTGCTGATGCGCCAACCGCTGCTCATCCGTTCGCTGTTCCTAGCAAGCCCCAACTCCACGAGAGTGGTCAGAAGATCCAGCACATCCTCTTCGGCAAGCCCTAAGCCCTCGCCAACGGCGAACCGGCTCACCCACTGGTCGGGGCCCAACGGCTGGCTGAGCTCGTCCAAACGGAGCAGCACCGCGGCCGCATCGGGGTCAGACAGAAGGTCCTCTGCGGTTGTCCACATACGCCGCATCCTGCCAGCCGCGACCGACACACTAGCTTCGCTGCATCTCGACAAGGGTGTCGAGATGCAGCGAAGACTGCACGTCCACGCCTCCCAACCTGTCACGATCCACCCCTGCTGTCGGGGCGCTACAAAGTAGCGCGACCTGCGGCAAATCCGGTCGTTTCCATGTCGGCTTGGCCGCCGCGTCATCGTCCGAGACGTCGATCGTGTCGGGCTCAGCGAGGATGGTGCCCATGACACACAGCTTGGGGCTCGAGGGTCGGACAGTACGGGTTGGTGGACAGCCCCGGCGCGCCCTCCTGCAATCCCTTCGCGAGTTCGGCGTACGCCTCAACGCCCACGCCGAGACACTGCTTGAGCACCCAGTGTTTGATAATCCGGAGAGTCGGGATTTGCAGTTGGTCGAGCGAACTGTGCAGCAGCTCGGGCTGTCGGTCGGCGGCACTCAGTCGCAGGTGTTCGAGGCGGCACGGACGCACGGTTTCCAGCTCTGCCCAGTGATCAGCGGCCCGTTCCTCCGGCTGGCAATGATGGACCAGCCAAACGCACCAGACTCCGTCTTGTCTGCGGGTCGGGCGCCAACTGGTGCCATTCACGTGGCGTCGAAACCGCTAAGCAGCGACGAGGCATACCCTAAGGGTTTCTATCTGCGCGTCGTCGACGACGAAGTCTGGCTGAGGGGGTATGGGTGCGACGACACCTATCAATGGGGCCCGGAACAGCGGCTGGCCCTCGTCGCACCTACGGTTGAGCGGTGACGACGATCTTTGATCCTGCGGACCGCGCGCAGACGCCTTTGGTGGCTGATGAGAAGACGATGCTGCTGGGGATGCTGGCATTCCAGCGGGACACGCTTCGGTGGAAATGCTCGGGCCTGACCGCAGAGCAGCTCGCTCTCGAGCACGCGCCAAGCGTGCTGTCGCTCGGGGGCCTGCTCAAGCACCTGGCGGTGGTGGAGTTCTCGTGGGTGCACATGACGTTCGCCCGGGGCGACGACTCACCAGCCTGGCGCACTCAACGGCAGGAGGGGCAGGACGGCTGGAGTCTTCGGACCACTGCCGGGGAGACGCCGCAGGTGCTGTTCGACCGGCTCACGCAGGCGCAGCGGCTCACCGAACGCTTCGTGGGTGAGGCGCCGAGCCTTGAGGCACTGTCCCAGGAGATGCCATACGGAGAGCCCTGCTCGCTGCGGTGGGTCCTGCTGCACCTCGTGCAGGAGTACGGCCGTCACCTGGGCCATGCCGACCTGATCAGAGAAGCGGTCGACGGCACCGTCGGCATCTAGGCCACTGGGTCCACGAGCCCGCTCCAGCACGCTGGGCCACGGCAAGCAGAGAGCCCCGCCTGACCCGTGAATCACCATTTCGCAGGAGCGACACTCGCGCGCGGGTCCGCGATCGGCACGGTGTCCTGCCCTAACGTGGACCGGCGTCCAGGCGGGGCCCAAGCCCCGGCGCCCGGAACGCATCTCAGTGCGTGACCTGCCTTGCCGGGCAGCCGCACCCCCCCGACAGTGGCTGAGTTGCCGCAAGGAGACCAGATGGTCAACGTCATGCTCGCCGGTGGCCTTTCCATGGCCATCGCGCTGCTGTGCACCCCGTTGTTCATCACCTTCTTGGTACGGCGCCGCTACGGACAGTTCATCCGCGACGACCTGACCCACCACCACGTCAAGCGCGGCAAGCCCACGATGGGCGGCGCGGTGATCATCGCAGCCGCGATCGTTGGCTACTTCGCCACCCACGCCAGCCTGTTCGTCCTTGACGCAACGGGCGTGGTGCAGGTGACCCACAGCCGCATCTCGCTCAGCGCACTGCTGGTCCTGTTCCTGCTCACCGGGCTGGGACTGGTCGGCTTCCTGGACGACTACACAAAGATCCGCAAGGAACGCAGTCTTGGTCTGACCTCATGGCAGAAGCTCATCGGTCAGACGGTGGTCACCGTGGTCTTCGCCCTGGCGGCCCTGCTGGCCACCGACGAGCAAGGACGCGCGCGCGCCTCGACCGCGATCTCCTTCGTCCGCGACACCCGCCTCGACCTGGCCTTCGCCGGCCCCGTGGTAGGCGTGATCCTGTTCATCGCGTGGGCCAACGTGCTGATCGCCGGGGCCTCCAACGGCGTCAACATCACCGACGGCCTGGACGGGCTGGCCACCGGGGCCTCGGTCATGGTGTTCGGCGCCTACACGGTCATCGGCATGTGGCAGTACAACCAGAACTGCGAGCTCATGCCAGGCCCAAACTGCTACAACGTGGCCGACGCGCTCGACCTGGCCGTCGTCGCCGCAGCGATCGCCGGCGCCTGCTTCGGGTTCCTGTGGTGGAACGCCTCACCAGCCCAGATCATCATGGGCGACACCGGATCACTGTCCCTGGGCGCTGCCCTGGCCGGGCTGGCGATCCTGACCCACACCCAGCTCCTGCTCGTGATCCTGGGCGGCCTGTTCGTCATCGTGACCTCGTCAGTCATCATCCAGGTCATCAGCTTCAAGCTCACCGGCAAGAGAGTCTTCCGGATGGCACCGCTACACCACCACTTCGAACTGCTCGGCTGGGCCGAGGTCACCATCGTCGCCAGGTTCTGGATCATCGCCGGGATCTGTGTCGCCGCGGGCACGGCCATCTTCTACGGCGAATGGGTCGTCAACCTCTAGCTAACTCCATGCGGCAGAGTCGGTGTTGAGACCGGCTTCGTGTGGCTGGCGCAGGCGGCGGAGTGGGCCTTGCGTATGGATCGTTCGAGTTGGACCTGAGTCTGGTAATCTAAGTGCATGCGCACACACCAAGCCATGACACAGGCGGACGCCTGGGCGTCGGTGGCGGCCTTTGCCGCCGCGGTCGATGCGAGCCTTGATCGGTGGCTGACCCAGACCTATCGCGTCGGACTGACCGAGTACCGCGCGCTGACGCATCTCAGTGCCACTCCCGACAAGGAGCTCCGGATCGCGGCACTAGCGCAGCGGGTTGGGCTGACGTCCACCTCGACGACGCGGCTCGTGAGCCGGCTTGAGGCGAAGGGTTTCGCTCGTCGCGATCTGTGTCAGGACGATGGGCGTGGCGTCTACGCGGTGATCGACGCACCGGGGGAAGACGTTCTCAAGGCTGCGCGCGGCCCTTACGAGGATCGAGTGCGCGAGTTGCTGACCAACGCTTCAAAGCACTTCCCGCACCTGAGCGCGGGCGTCCTGTCGACAACCCTGGGGGAGGTCGCAACCCTGATCAAGCCTTGATGCCCGCGCCGCGCCGCGGGCTATTCTCTTCCAGGTATAGATGCATGTACACACAGTTTGGAGTTCTGCATGGCAACCGAGATCGATCTCTTCGTCGACTACGTCTGCCCGTTCTGCTTCCTCGTCGAGCCAGCGATCGAGGAGCTGAAGAGAGACCGGGACGTCGAGGTGAGAATCCACCCCTTCGAGCTGCGTCCAGATCCGGTTCCCACCCTTCGCCCGGAGGACGACTACCTCACACGCGTGTGGCGCGATGCGGTGTATCCCATGTCGGATCGGGTTGGAGTACCAGTCACCTTGCCGACGGTCTCCCCGCAGCCGCGCACCGAAAAGGCCTTCATGGTGCTCCAGCTCGCACAGGAGTACGGCCGGGCCGAGGCGTACACCGAGGCAATGTTCGGAGCGTTCTTCCAGGACGACCGCGACATCGGCCAGGACGAGGTCATCGTCGAGGTGGCGACCTCGGTCGGTCTCGACCGCGACCAGGTCGTCGCAGCCCTGAGCAGCCCGGAGCGCCGTGACCAGCAGCGCGCCGACCAGGACTACGCGGTCAACACCGTGGGGATCACCTCGGTGCCCAGCATGCTCGTCAACGGCCAACTGCTGCGTGGCGTCCCGTCGGCCGCGCGTCTGAAGAAGGTCGTCGACGAGCTGACCGGCGCCCCTTCCACCACCGGTACGGAGCCGGCGTGACCCCCTCCACCGGCACTCTGCTTCCGCTGATGGAGCAGGCGGTCGCGGACTGCGTGGCGCACGTCGAGGCCGGCGGGCTCCCCTTCGTCGGCGTGCTTGTCGACAATGCGGGCACCCCGATCACCGGAGCGGGCGTCAACCAGGTCCATCACAGTGGCGATCCGACAGCCCACGCGGAGGTGGTCGCGATACGCGAGGCCCTGGCCGCCCGGCCCAGCCTGGCCGGGACGGTGCTCGTGGCTACCGGGGAGCCTTGCGGGCTGTGCTACCGCTTCGCCATCGATCACCACGTCGAGGCCATCTTCGTCGCGGTGGACCGCGACGACGTCGCAAGGCTCGGCTTCGACTACCGCCCCAGCTACGCGGCGTTCGGGATCACCGACGGCACCCGGGCCGCGCTCTTCCGGCCCCTCCCGGTGGATACCGGCGCCGACCCCTTCACCCGCTTCCTGCAGCTGAACACACCCACTCGCCTGCCCGTGCGTCGGCGAACCCCACAGAAAGGAATACCGTCATGAACTGGATCTACCTAGGAATCGCCGTCATCTTCGAGGTAGCCGTCGGCATCGCCGCCGGCAAGGCAGAAGGATTCAAGAACCTCCCCTGGACGATCGCCACCCTCATCAGCGGCGCCATCGCCACCTTCTTCCTCAGCCTTGCACTGCTCACCTTCGATGTCGGAGTCGGCTATGCCCTGTGGACCTCCCTGGCCGGCGTCGGGATCGTCATCATCGGCGCACTCTTTCTCGCCCAGAAACTCACCTGGAAGAAGCTCCTCGGAATCGCCATCGTCATCGGCGGCGTCGTCGGCCTCAACCTCGCCGGCACCGCCTGAACCACACCCGCACTCCAGCGAAGGACTCACCATGACCACCGTTCACACCCCGCCCGCCAACCCAACAAGCGAGTCCACGAGCACGACCGGACCCTGGATCGCCCTCCTCATCGCCGGCGCCTTCGAGGTCGGCTACGCCCTCAGCGTCAACGGCAGCGCCGGCTTCACAGATCCCCTCTGGTCAGCCGTGGCCGTCGTCTTCTTCCTCTTCACGCTCTTCTTCCTCAGCGTCGCCCTGAAGAAGATCGACGTCGGCATCGGCTACGCCGTATGGGCAGGCATCGGCGCCATCGGCGCCGCCGTCCTCGGGCCCGTCTTCTTCGACGAGACCCTCACCCTGACAAAGGGCTTCTGGCTCGCCGTCATCATCGCCGGAGTCGTCTGGCTCAAGCTCGCCGACAGCCCCCAGCTCGCGCCGGAGACCCGGGAGTCCGGAGCCGCCCGAAGCCACCTCCGGGAGCACACCGGCTTTGCCACCAACGACGAACGATGACCAGCTGAACACATCACGCAGGGCCACACCTCTGCCGGGTGACGCCAACCCGTCGTCCGGCAGAGGCACCCTCGCTGACGACTGCTGCCGACGCCTGTGAAGCACGACTCTCGGCGTGACAGCGATCTACCGAGCCTCGGTGCACGCCGATTACCGACATATCCCTGACGAGTGCTCGCTCATCGGCGGATCCGGTCGTCTGCGTCCCTCGGATCGGACCGCGCGCGGTCTGCCCGGCGAGATCTCCTGACGAGAGTGGAGGCGGCCTGTGCGTCTCAACGTGGGGTTATGCCTGTGATCACTTCAGACCATTGCTGCATACAAGTGCCGGTTGTGCAATCTTCGCTGCATCTCGACACGACATCTCGACAGACGACCACTTGTCGAGATGCATTCAAGACTGCACGACGACGTGCGCCGGAGATTGCACGAATGACCATCCAGGTGGACCGACTGAAAACTTCAGTTCACCTCGGACGACTCCCTAGAACGACCAGACTTGATTGGGGTCATCGAAGGCGGCCCGCAACTTTGCCAGATCCCCTGCAGCGGCTAGCGGCGAGTCCTTCGCTACATCGACGATCCCGCTCACGACGGTGTTCAGCCCTTGAGTGTCTCCGGTCTCCAGGGCATGATCCATCGCCCGAAAGAGGCTCTGGAAGACCTCACGACGCTCAAGGAACGCCTCGTCGAAGTAGCGCTGCAGTGTCACCTCCGCGGCTCTAATGGTGGCGATCTCGGTATCACGATAGGTGCGGAGCGCCTCACGCTTGCGCGACTCCTCCGCGTGGATCGCGACGTACTTTCCCGCCGTGTCCACCAGGCGCGTGAGCGCATCGAACGCCTCAGGAGCGGCGACGACAGTCTTCATGTCCATCACCTTCCCCTGGATCGGCTTCTCGTCAGCCATCGCTGTTGTCCTCGTTCATCTCTCGGTACCGGACCCTGAGGATCTCAGATTGCTCGGACAGGTCCCCCCGCTCGTTGATCAGCCGAGCTTGTGCGACGCCCTGCACGCCCCTCACCAACTCGATCGTCTCGCTGAGGGCAGCCATATGCTCGGTCGGGTCGAACGTGAGGGCTTCTAGCCTGTCCATGGCGACTGTGGCCTGTCGTTCGAGTCGCGTCAGCACGTCCGTGAGCTCGTCGGCGCGCTGGACAACCGCGCGCAGTTTCGCGTCCTGAAGGTCCATTTCAGCGCACGCAACCTGGATGTGGGTCGCGAACTCCTCGGCACGGGTCAGTGCCTTGATGCCTTGGACCTTGCAGGTAGAGCCGGCTGCAAGCAAGGTGATCCCACCGACAGCAGTCTTGGTTGCCAGGTTGCCCAAGGCGATCCCACCGCCGCCGTTCTTGAGCGGTCCGCCACCACGAAAGGCCGCTGCAGCCTTCTGTTTCGCGGCGCCCGCAAGATCGGAGACCTTTGCCCCAGTCCCAGCCACGCCGTACTTCTCCACTGCCGTGGTGACGGCACCGGCAGTGCCCAAGCCAGCGAGTGCCGTGTTCGAGGCTCCCGTCAGCCAGCCGGCGACGGCCTCTTCGCGGCCGACAGTGGGGGGCATCAGGGAAAGTGAAACCTCGAGTCCGTCGACGAGGAGCCTGTCGCTCTCCCGCACTTGCTTGGCGTGGGAGCGAAGCCAAACAACCATGCGCTGCACGACGCCAGTGAACGCTTCTCGCTGCAGAGCCGAAAAGTCGATCAGGCGCTGGTTGGCGACCTCGCGCAGATCCTCAGACACGGCAGCCCGGGCCTCATACTGTTGCTTCGCCGCGGCCTGCCGCTCATGTGCAGCAACGAGGTCCCGCGCACCCATGGCTCCCAGACCTGAGCCCACCGCGCCGGCCGCAGTGCCGACGCCGAACAGAGCAGCGGGCACAGCACGGAAGGCTCCGGGAGGCAGGGATGGCATACGCGATTGTGGCACTCTCGAGGAGGAAGCGCCGGCTCCTGAGCTATCCGTGTCGACTAGGTCCTCGTTTGTTCTGGGGCCGATGCATGATCCCGTGGCTCTGCTGTGGGTCGCGGTCGTCGTGGGCATGGGTGATCAGCATGTTGTCCAGACGCCGCGACGATGGCACGGCTGGGTCTCGCGACCCAGCGCGAGACCGGCCTTCCTGGCGAGCACCGGATTACGCGCGGAGGCGCACGCGGCTCGGCAAACGTAGCTGTTGCCGCAAGGTCTGGTGCAGATCAGCGGTCGCCAGTTCACGGTCTTCCAGCGTTGCCGCGAGGGCATAGCCCTGATGCTCATAGGTCGGGTCATTCCGGGCCCATGTCTGCGCCTTGTGGGTGACGGCGATGAGGAAGGTCTCGTCATCGTTCACGAATGAGTTCCGCCCGACCCAACTGCGAAGTTGCAATGTGCTGTGCGTGAAAGTGTTGACGCCCGGCTGCAGGTTGAGCTTCCGCCGGTCGTTGATCAGATCAGCCGGATCGTCGGGGTCTTGTCGCTTCAGAATCTCGGCAAGTTCGTCAGGATCGATGTCCCGATACACGTTGAACTTCATGGTCCCGGCGAGGTACTCCCGTCGCTGGCGCCGAACAGGCGGGTCGAACGCGAGGGCGATGCTGACAACGCGATCACGTCGGCTCCCTTGACGGAAGGCTTCGGGGATCGGCAGGGGGTGAATCTGGACGGTGTCGACTGGCATTTCGCCGTCGTACGTCATGGTCACTCGTCTGGCATCGCTTGTCGTCGCCCTGTCGACGTCGGGGAGGCCCAAGCCGTAGACGCGGTTTCGGCGGTGCAGTTCGGCCAGGGCGGCCGCGGGAGGGGTCGGCGCTGAACCCGCAGCCAAGAGAGCCCTGACGAGGTTTCCTGAGGCGTCGGGATAGGCGTACGCGATGTCGGCCGCCACTCTGGCCACCGCTGGGGCGGCATAGCTGGTCCCGTTCACCGTCGCGAAAATCTGGCCACCGGAACCTCGTGTAGATGTGCTGATGAGCGAGGCACCTAGATCGTTATGCACGACGTTTCCGGTGTCGGATACCACGAGGTTGCCGCCATAGTGCGTAACGTCGGGCTTGTTGGCGCGTCTCGAATTGGTCCCTAGGCCAGGCCCAGTTCTGCTAAAGGGTGCAGCCTCGTCGGCGTCGGCAGCCGCCTGCCAACCGACACGGCCAGGAAGTTCGGCGGGTGCGCCGCTCAGAGCGAGTGCTCCGACGGTCACGGCCAGAGCAGCCGGACCGGGTTCCGACAGTCGATGCTCGTGGGCGAAGAAGAAGTCCGGCTTGTCAGCGATGATGTGGTGCCCGCTTGGAGTTCGGGCCGAGAGGTCGGCAGGAGCGTTCCCGGTCGGCAGAACGACGACGAGGCCTAGCTCACGAACCAGGTCGTCGATCGTCTCCGTGAGTGGCCCGAGGTGGAGGTCGTTGAACGGCTCTGCGTAGCCGATGGACAGGTTGAAGATCCTCACCCCATGAGTGCCGTGGAGGTGACGGATGGCTTCCTCGACCAGAACGTGCGGAGGAGCGTAGGTCGCGAACCGTGGTGCGCCGTCTGGGCGCGCGGGGTCGGGCTCAAGGATCCGAACGACCCGGACACTCCCGATTGCCGAAATCGGCAGGGCATCCCGAAGCTCTTCATGGAGTGCTGGGAAGAGGACGCGTCCGACGACTTCCGTGCCGTGGGTTCCGCGCTGCTGCCATGGGTAGGTAGGCGGCCCTAGTGACTCGTCCGACACAACCAGTCCGCGGAGCAGCGGATGTGCTGACTCGGGCGAGTCGTCAAGCACTCCAACTACCTCGCTCGCTACCTCCGACCGAGAGATCGTCGAAATGTCGAGATCCCTCCAGTCTCGGAAGTCCAAGAACGGGACCGGTGGCGTCCGCGCCAACTCGACCACCGAGGTGTTCAGAAGGTCGTCGAGCCCGGCGGAAGAGACGCTTACCCTCAAATAGCTACGCCTGGCCGAGACTGATCGAAGTAGCACCCGGCCGCCATTTTGGCCCACGATCTGCTCGACGATGCTGGTTCGCCGTTGAGCTTCGCCGTACGTGCCGCTCGGCCAGATGAGGACGTCGACCGTGTGCTGGCCGCTGGTGCTGCCGTCGAGGTCGGCAACGCCAGGTCCGGTGCGGTCGGAGGGTCCGTATGGCTCGATGTCGTCGATCTGGTTGAAGAAGGTCCGCAGTTCTCCGGTTCGGACATATCGCTCGATCGCCTGTTCCAACGAGGCGCCCTGGTCACTGGCGAGCACAAAGTATGTGTAGTCGGTCGACTCGCCGAGAACCTGCAGTCCGCGCCCCTCGAACGAAGAATCCTCAGGTCGGGAACCGGCCTTGATCTTGAATACGAGATCAGGGTCGACGCCAGCATTCAGCTGGCGCGGGGCACGGGCGGTTTGCAGCTGCTGGCGCAGGTGCGTACCGTGCTGGCCACGTGGCCGGTTCGGCGAGCCGCCACCCGCGGGGCTTGATCGTCGCGACTGCAGCGGACGAGGGTTCGGCAGTAGGAGGTGTTCGGGCATCGCGTCACCATGGCCGAGCGGTTATGCCTGGCAGCGCGCGATCCACATCCTCGCCCGTCACGACGGCTGAGTCTCGCAGGAGCGCATTCCGCCGGGCGTCGGTAACTAGCTTCTCTGCGGCGGCGTGAGGTCGCCCCTTAAGCGCGCTGGCATACCGGGGAATCTCAAGTCCAGAGTGCGCGACGCCCCTCAGGCGCAGCCGGAGGACCTGCCGCAGTTGGTGCACAGTCGGCAGCCCCAGGGTGAGTACCTCGTCGAAGCGTCGCCACAGCGCCTCGTCCAGCAGTGCTGGGTGATTCGTTGCGGCCAGCAGCAAACTGGGCCCCCGGTAGCGATCCGTCATTTGGAGAAATGCCGTGACGACCCGCTTCATCTCACCGTGCTCGGATGCATCGTCGCGTGAACGGCCCAACGCATCGAACTCATCGAACAGGACCACGAACGGCGCCTGGTCGGCGTATTCGAAGACTCGACGGAGGTTGCTCGCAGTCTCGCCCAAGTACGAGGAGACCACCGCATCCAGCCTGACTATTAGAAGCGGTCGCCCCAACTCAGCCGCGACCGCCTCCGCCGCCGTCGTCTTGCCGCACCCGGGCGGGCCCTGGAGAAGAAGACGCTGGCGTCTCGGCACACCGGCGGCGTCCAAGGCTGGCCACTGGCGCACCTCTTCGACGAGATTTTCCAGCGCCGACATTGTGGTCTCGTTCAGTACGAGATCGTCCAAGAGACGGTCGGGCTCCCGAACCTCGCCTAAGTCCCACTCGCCTTCGCGGTCCTTGGGTGGTGCGGGCACGACGATCGTCGAGCCAGGGTCGATGGAACCACCGCCCGCAACGAGAAGCTTTTGGAGATCGCGGGCAAGCGCGTTGTGGTGCTTGGCCTGCTCCTCCTCGATGATCTCCATGGCGGCTCGACGGAAGGCCAACTCATCGCGCGCATGGAACGCGCGAAAGATCTCCTTCAAGTGTCGGCCGGCCACGAACTCATCCTAGAGCCGGGGTCAGACTGGCCAGGGACGTCCGCCGCGGTGGCGTGTTCACCGTCCTCGGAGACTTTGTGCGAGCCGCTGCCTGACATCATCGCTGGTTGAGGGTCAACGGCACGGCAGTGCCGGCTGGGGGCCGGCGCCGGCGGATGCACTCGTCGTCACGCTCGCTGGAGGAGGGCGTGGGTGAGCCCGCGCCGCTGCCTGTCGTCGAGGGAGGCTTCGAACTGGCGGTAGCGGGCTCGGTCCTTGGCGGTGGGCGTTCTTCCTCGCCAGCCTGGTGAGAGGTCGAGGTGGGCGTGGGCGACGTGGACCCACTGCCAGGTCAGGCCAAGGTTGTAGGTACCGTGCCGGGTACCGGGGCGGTAGCGGCGGGCCCATTCGGCGAACCAGCGGCTCATCCCGAGACGATGCCGGATCTTGACCTCGAGAGCGCGGTAGTTCTCACGGGGTGTCTCTTCGATGGCTCGCCAGATCCGAGCCTCCCATTCGTCCGCGGTGACGAGCATGGTCGCCGAACAGGCCCGGGCGCAGCGCACCCCCATCGGGCCGGGCATGCCCAAGGCTGCGGCGGCCGATGCCCAGGACTTGATGTCCGGGTGCAGCCGCGCCAGCGACAGGGAGCCGAAGAGGCGCACGGTGGCTTCGCTGGAGTCGGAGGCGCCGGCGAGTTGCTCGAGGTATTGCTCGTGCGGGATGACCTGGGGGATGGCGAGCAGGTTGATCGACCTACGCGCTCCGTCGGATTGGGGGGTGTCGAGGTGGTGGGACAGGCGTCGGTGCGGGGCGCGGGCGGCCATGACGAGCCGAGTGAGGGTGGGAGTCATGACGGTGCGGTCGGAGAGCCATCCGAGCCGGCTGTCGGTCATGGTGGGGGCGTGCAGGACCCACGCGGACAGGGTGTCCGCGCCGCTGTGCCGGTCGGGGGCGGTCAGGATCTGGTCGGCCAGGGTGAGGACTTGGGCGCGCAGGGGTGGGTCGGCGGGTGGGCTCAGGCCCCACCGGGGGCCTCGGGTGTGGGTGCGGGCGGTGGCTTCGGCGCGGATGCTGGGCACCCAGGGGGCGAGGTGCTCGGTGCCGTCCTGGCTGGCCAGGTGCAGCAGCAGCACGGCCAGGTGGTGCAGGTCGGCCAGGTAGTCCTCGGCGCTGCTGGGCCGTCCCAGGACGGTGATGGGCTGCCCGGCCAGCGCGGTGTCGACGCGGCGTTGCCGGTCCAGGTGGCTGGTGGTGGCCTGCGTGGCGGTCACGGTGGCCAGGTCGAGCTGGCAGCGGGGCCCGGGGCCGTAGCCGGTGCCGGTGGGGTTGCCGCACAGGGTGGTGGCACCGACCGGGCGCAGGTGCTGGTGGCGGGTGTCGCGCAGCGGCCGGTGGCATCCGGGGCAGGTGATGATCAGGTGGCGGGCGTGCAGGGTGCAGGTGGTGACGGTCAGCAGCCGCCAGGTCGTGGACCAGGCGCCGGTGGCGGCCAGGCACCCGGGGCAGGCCTGGGTGTGGCCGAGCTGGATCCAGCCTTGGGCGGCGACCTGCCGGTGACCGTAGCGGCCAGCCGTAGTCAGGGCCGGGACGGTGGGCAGCTCGGAGAGCACGGTGGTGGCGAGCTGGGCGGGGTCGATGTCGGCCAGGGCGGCGATGGTGGCCAGCAGGGCGGGGTCGGGGGCGAGGGTGAGGTAGCGGGTGGGGGCGCCGCTGACCCGGCGCAGGTAGGCGGCCAGGGCGGTGGTGGTGAGCTGGTTGGCGTCGGCCAGGTGCTCCAGGTAGGAGTCGAGGGCTTGTCCTGGCCGGGGCGCGACCCGGACGGGAAGCGGCCCGGTCATGGCCCGGTGTCATGGTCGGGGCCGCTGTCAGGGTGCGGGCTGCTGCGGGTGATGGACAGGCAGGCGGTGAGCAGTCCGCTCAGGTCGGGCCAGTCGTGCAGGGCCTGGTCGTACAGGTCGATGCGTACCTGTTCGGCGCCGTGGCGGGTGGTGAAGGTCGCGATCAGGTGGCAGCAGTCCCACACCTGCCAGGTCGTGCCCGGCTGCGAGGTTGGGGGGGCTGGTGTGTTGTTCATGAGGTCCTCGCAGCCGTGGCGGGGCGGGCCGGGGCCAGGTGGGGGCTGGCCAGGGTCAGGTCGGGGCCGGTGAGCAGCTGCTGAGCGTGCTCGTGCAGGGCCAGGCGGGTCTCGGGGTCGATGGCCTGGTCGAAGAGGTGGACGGTGCCGGTGCGGACCAGGGGGTAGGGGCTGGTCCACATGGGCCCGCGGGTGGTGTGCACCCACATCCAGCCCCAGGCGAGCAGGTCGCCCGGGACGCCGTTGATAGCGGGGAGCCGGTTCTCGGGCAGGGCGAGGCGGGGTCGGCGGCGCGCCACGGACAGGGTGGCGCGGCGGGCCTGGTAGTCGATGATCCCGTCGTCGATGAGGGCGGCGGCCCCGGCACGCAGCAGTGCCGCGTGCGGGCCGCGGATGCCGGCGTGGGCGCGCAGCCCGTCCAGGTCGTCGTCGCTCTCTGTGTCTGCCGTGCCCAGGTGCAGGCAGGCGGTGGCCGCCGACCCGGGGCCGCCGGTGGCCAGGTCCAGGAGCATGGACAGCCCGACCGCGGCCAGGTGGGCCGGCCGCCACCGGTCGGGGTGGGGGATGGTCTCATCGCCAGGCACGGGCAGGAACGCGGGGACGTGCCGGGGTGCCAGGCCGGTGGTGGCGGCCAGGGTGGCCAGGTCGGTGATGAGGGATTCCAGACCGGGCAGGTCTTCGGGGTGGGAGCCTGGTGGCTGGGGCCGTCGTGCCGGGCGCCGTGGTGCGGGCGGGGGTGGCACGCCCGGGGCGCGTGGGCCGTCGTGGAGCAGCTGGCGGAACCATGTCTTGGTGTGCCGGGGCCCCAGGGCGGGCCTGGCGGTGAGCAGAAGGGTGGCGACCGTGCCGGGGTCGGGGCTGGGGTGGTTCCCCCACGCCCTGGCCGCATCGAGGTCGAGGGCCAGGTCGGTGGTGGCGGCCCGGGGTGGCCAGGTGGGGGTGATGGTGCCAGCGAGGCCGGCGCAGGTGCGCCGGTAGTGCGAGAGGGTGTCGCGGGCGCCGATGGACCCGCTGCTGGCCTTCTGGAGCAGGTGCTGCAGGCGGGCGATCAGCTCGAGCAGCTCGGGCGGCGCAGGGTGGATGCCGGGCCCTGCGCCGGGATAGTGCAGGAGCACCTGGCAGCGGGCGCAGGCGGGGGTGAGGGCCAGGCGCCAGGCCAGGGCCCGGTACCCGGTGCGTTCGGTGCAGACCGGGCAGGACCAGGTGACCGAGTCGTGCAGGCGCCACCCGTGCCGCAGCAGGACGCCGGTGCCGCGGATGCTGGGGCGCAGGTCGGCCAGGGTCATGGCACGGACCTGCCCGGCGGGCAGGGCGGCGGCGGTGCTGACCCGGTCGATGAGCCCGGGCGGGGCTTGGGCGTCGGCGAACCCCGGTGGCAGCAGGTGGCGCGGGTGGATCCCGTTGGCCTCGGCCAGGCGGACGGCGTAGCTGGAGAGGGCCTCACCGGGTTCGGGATGGGGCCGCACGGGCCAGGGCTGGTCAGGACGCATCGGCGTTCTTGGCTTTCCGGGCGGCGCGGCGGTTGGACTGAGCCGCCGCCGTGACCATGTCGGCTTCTGCCGCCGCGGCGCGGGCGGACAGGGCCACGGCGTCGAGCCGGTGCCGGGTGAGGTCGTCCTCGGCGTCGTCGAACGCGCCGAGCAGGGATTCGACGAGCAGGGTAAGGGTGTCGCCGACGTAGCCCTGGGTACGTCGCCAGACCGGGCCGGCGTAGGCGTGGGAGAAGGTGCCGGGCGGGATCGTGTCGAAGTAGGGCAGCAGCAGCTGCTCTAGGTCGACGAGCAGCTGCTGCCAGTCCCGGCGCCCGGCGGGGGTGGTGATCTCGAACGGGGCCAGGGCGATCTTGTCCAGCCGGCCGGCGATCTGGGGGTCGGTGTACAGCGGCCCGCCCTCGAGGTTGGCCCCGACCAGGACCAGGGTGCCGCCGAGCTCGCCGAGCTCGGTGTTGAGGAACTTCAGGTAGTCCAGGACGTTGCGGCCTTCGACGCTGCCGGTGTTGAGCATGTGGACGTCGTCGACGATCAGCAACCGCACGCCGTGGGTGGCCAGGACGGTCACGACCCGGCTGGTGGTGACTCGGATCAGTCCTTCGGAGGGGTAGCCCAGGTAGGCCAGGATCGCGGCGTTGATGTCTTTGATCTTTGCCGCGGCCCGCAGGGTGATGTAGACCTGCGGGATCCAGGAGGCGGACTGGTCCGGGCGGGGGTTCCACACCGGCAGGCTGACCGGGTCGGGCAGTGCGACCTGGGCGCGGTAGCGTCCGTGCGCCCAGGCCTTGATGAAGGTGGACTTGCCGACGGCGAACGGGGCGCTCAGCCCGATCACGGACTTCGCGCCGGGCGGGCGGTGGTCGTTGCGTGCCAGCAGGAGGTCCAGCCGTACCCGGGCCCGCTGGGTCAGGACCGAGGGCACCACGGCGGTGGGCAGGATCGTTCTCAGCTGCGTCCGGTAGGCCTGCTGCTCGGCCGGGGCCAGCGCGTCGAACCGCGCGGTGGGCATGGGCTCGGGCAAGTCGGGCGGGGGCGTGAGGGCCTGGGCGTGCCACATCAGGGCATCCATCACCCGGCCTCGTCGGACAGGTAGTCCGGCCAGGGGGCCTCGAAGTCCAGGACGACCCCGTCGATCGTGGCCTGCCCGGGGGCGGGGTTGGCCTCGGGCAGGTTGCGGGGCTGGCCGAGGGACGCGCGTGTCTGCAGGAGCTCGTGGGCGGTCGCGACTTCGGCGTGGTCGGTCTGGGCCTGTTCCCAGCGGATCCGGGCCGCGGACATCTTGGTGCGCCATTCCTCGCTGGAGGGGGTGGTGGTGAGCTCGCCGATCTCGTCGATGATCTGCCGCATGACGGTGGTGCGGTTCAGTGCCCGGTTGCCGCCGCGTTCTTTGATGCGGGCCAGGGCCCGGTCGCGCACGACATCGACCAGGGGTGCGTGGATCAGGTGCCGGCCCCGCCACCCGATCTCGTGGATGCGGTCGGTGTCGGGGTGTCGGAACCACAACCGGGTCACGTCGCGGGGGTCGTAGTGGAAGGGCACGGCGTTGTCCTTGTCCCGGAACCTGCCGGGGCGGACGTCGCGGAACTCTTCAAGGACCTCGTCGTCGTAGGTCAGGTCGCGGTACTCGACGCCGGCGTGCCGGACCCTCAGCCACCGGATGGGCAGGAACTGGTAGATCAGGTCGGGGTGCTGAGGGACCAGGAGCCTGCCGGTGGCCTCGCTCATGGCGTCGAACATCTCCAGGGGGGTGAGGCGCATGCCGGGGGCGCCGGGCAGCACGAGGCCGCTGTGGGGTTGGCGGTGGTAGTCCAGGGCGATGAACTGGCGCAGCCGGGTGCCGAGCTCCTCGGCGGTGCACAGGGGTTCGTCGGCGATGACCCCGACGTAGGTGCCGCGCTCGTGCACGGCCCGTCCTTTGAACCCTGGTTGTTGTTGGTAGAAGCGTTGGTAGGTCTCGTGGAGGCGTTCGACGTGGGGGTTGTCGGTGGGCTTTTTGCCTCGGGAGAGCATCAGGGTGATGCCGAACTGCTCGAGCAGGGTGCGGAACTGGGTGCCGACGAAGATGGATCCGTGGTCGCTGCGCAGGCTGCTCGGGGTCAGCCCGGGGATCTGGTGGTCTCCGCGCAGGTGCTGGTCGGGTTTGGCGACGGGTCGTCGCCCGGTGTGGGTGGGGTTGCCGCTCAGGTCCAGGGAGGCGGGGATTCCGGTCCAGCGCCAGTCGTCGATGTTGCCGTCGTCGCTGACGTGCATGGCGTGGCTGCGCATGGCGTCGTAGAGCAGCAGGCTGATGTCGACGCCGTTGGCGGAGCGGGGGAAGATCCGCAGTGCGGTGACCACGCGCGTGGAGACCGACAAGATGGTGCCGATCTCGACCGACAGCGGCCGTTCGTGCAGCGGGTCGTAGACCAGGTTGTCCCCGCGGGTCAGGTCGGTGGCGCAGTGTCCCGGGTGGTGGGCCGGGTAGCTGGTGCGGGCGCTGACGGTGCGCAGTGACCGGGACTTGTGGGCGCGGGTGGTGCGGCCCAGGGCCCGGTAGTGGTGGGAGAGGAACTGGGCGGTCAGCCGTTGCGGCAGGTTGTCCGCGGTGATGTTCTCCTGCTTGAGCCGCACCCTGATACGGCGCTCGATCTCTTGCAGATTGACCGCGCTGGTGGTCCCGTCAAACCGTGCAAACTCCTCTTCTGCGATCTGACGGAAGCGTGGGGGGAGCGACTCGAAGCCCTCTTTGGCCCGGGTCGAACGTTTGTCGACTAATCCTCTCAGGCCCTCCCTGACCCACTCTTGGTCCCAGTAGTGCATGGCGCGTGCCTTGATCGCCCCGGATCGAAGTTCGCCTTCGTATACGCGGCGCATGATCTGCCGGTCGGCGTGCCGCTCGAACGTGACGACTTTGGCCATGGCTTCGTAGCGGGCTGTCAGGGCGACTCCGTAGGTGTCCCCGAAGGGATAGAAGGGCTCACCGGGCTGGGCCAGCTCGGACAGACCATGTCGGTATCCGGTGCGGGCCTCGAGGACGCACTCGAGCTTGAAGAGAGCCTTTTCACGCGCGGCCTCGCTGATGGTGTGCCACCACGGCAACAAGGAAACGTGCTCCGCCTGCACCCCTCGTGCGGTCATGCTGCGAACGGCGAGCTGGGAGAAGGGGATGGTGATCGTGGAGCCAGTCGCGTCGCGCAGGTCTACCTCGTGCCTGCCCACAGCGATCACCAGTGCCGGCCCCCGCTCGGTCAGGACGCGGGTTCCCAAGTGGATGTCAACGGTGCCTGGCCAGTCACTCATGAAGCTCTGCCCAGACGATCGGGGTGGTACGGGTCAGTGGTTGGTCGAGATCGAGTCCGATCGAACCGGTCCAGCACAGGTGCCACAGAGCGGAGGTCAGGTGTCCTGCGCCGTGGTCTGCATCCAGGACGTCACCGATCCGCGCGCCCATCGCCGTAGCGAGGGCACGCAGCTCGGGGGTGGCGGCACCGACCCAGGGGCCGGGGTGACGGTAGGCGCTGAGCCAGCGAAGATTGCCTGCCCGGACCGGCCCGTGGCCATGGTGGATCTGGTAGTCCCAGGACAACTGGTCGCAGGCCCGTCGGGTGGCGGCGGCGGCCGCCTGGAACTTGGAGTCCTGTCTGGGTGTGGGTCGCGCGTCCCACACGGTGACCTGGCCGTCGGTATCGAGGCTGAGCAGGTCCGGGGTGTGGGGCCTGCGACGGGACGATCCTGGAAGCCGGTAGTGCAGCCGAAACGGCTGGGCGACCAGCCACACCACGGCGCGGTCCCGGTCAAGGTCCAGCAGCAGCTCATGCTCGAGGCCGGACTCGACGAGGACCACACTCCCGGTGGTGCAGCAGTGCGCGTGCACCGGCACGTGCCGGTGCTTCTCCGAGGAGGAGGGTCGCCGGACCGAGGCCAGTGAGCGCGGCTCAGGCGATCCCTGCTCCCAGTCCCACGAGAGGGTCTGGTCCGCGACCCGGACGGTGAGCTGCGGTAACCCGACCAGCTCGAAGGCTGGCCCAGAGCAGGGCGTGGCTCTAGAATCGGACATCGACGGTCTTTCGCTTGTTGAGCAGGCGTGCATCAGGACCGTCGTCGAGGGCGTACCGGGTGCAACCGGTGCGCCCTCATTCTTGCGTTCGAGGACGCGGCTTCCGGACTCTGGTCCGCTTCGCACCTTACGCTCAACTCAGGGGCCGCACAAGACATACGGCTAGTCGGATCTTGGACGTCCCTGCATACTTATGCATCGCTGAACCCCTGATGTTCCGACATAAACGGCGTAACATACGAGTGGTGAGGGCGAATCCGCAGGTCAGAACAGGTAGTCGTATGTCTGGCTCATGTCCTAGTGTGGTGCTCGAGCGCGGCGCCCGTAGAGGAGAACCATGGACCAGAGACCGACACCGGCAACCCCTGGCCGGCGGGTCCGTGAGGTGGGGTCGGTGAAGAAGACCCTGCAGACACAGCTGGGCGGGGCGGAAGATCCTGGCCTTGAAAGGCTGCTCGGGGCCTTGGAGTCGTGCCTGGAGCCCGCCCGTACCTATCGCTGCCTCAACCCGGTGTGCGACCGGCCCTGCGTCCTGGGTTCCGGGCAGGAGGCTGGGCGTCCTTCCCGCTTCTGCTCCCGCAACTGTCGGCAGGCGTTCGACCGCGTCCAGGCCCGGCTCACGTGGGAGGTGGCGGTGATCAGCTCTACGCTGGAGGGCGCCGAACCTATCGGCTACCAGCAGCGGCAGGTGCTGTCCTCAGCGTTGGCGCACCGCCGATGGGCGTTGATGCGCTATCCCTCGCGCCACAGTGAGACGTAGCAGCTCTACCGCCTAGCCGTGCAGGAGGCGCGCATACCCTACCCAGGACGCCCGTCCTACCCGGACCCGCTTCCGGAGTTCCGCGGCACCGCCACGGTCCGACAGACCCCGGCCCAGCGGGAGGCACTGCTGTCATTCTGCGCGGAGCAGTACCGGGCCGGACGGTCCCTGCGAGAGCTCGCGGCGCTGACTGACAGGTCTCAAAGTGCGGTGCGGCGCGCGTTGGCTCAGGCCGGAGACCCACTGCGCGGGCGCGGGGCCCCTTCCGTTGCCCCGTCGGATAGCGCAGCCCACTCGTGAGACGGCGGGGCTCTACGGGGCGCCCAATCCATTTGGTACGGCGGGCATGGGTGTTGACGGTTGCCCATGGTTTGACCGACCGTGGCGCTTGAGGTCGTCGCCTGGGCGAAGGTTCGCGATACAGAGGGAGGGATCTACGCGAACGGGAAGATCTTAGGGAGGTCGATCAGGACCTGGAGGATGGTTCTGCCAGCTTCCGTTCCGATGGCCCCTGCCGCGGACGACATGGCCTGATCCCTCCACTGCGAGAGCCGGCCGCGGGCCGGGTTCGCGGTCGT
>NZ_JBQGWG010000036.1:0-18084 GCF_052073805.1 Ornithinimicrobium panacihumi
TGACCTGGGGGTTGTGAGCGTGCCGTAACGAGGAGATGCCCTGCCGTGCTGGGAGATTGGGACTTGCGACGGTTCCAAACTGCCACCCCGGAAGGGCATCTCTGGGATGAAACTCTCTCACAGGTTCACGGCCGACTCCGCGCTCTTCGACGACCCGAACCTGGTGTCGGCCGCGGGCTTGGTGCCGATGATCGCACTGGCCGAGCGGGCCGGGCTCGGTGAGCTCGCGCAGCAGCGGCTCAGCGTGCCCACCGACAAGGGCGCCAACGCGGGAGCGAAGGTGTGTGCGCTGGTGGGCGGCATGGTCGCCGGGGCGGACAGCATCGACGACATGGCGCTGCTGCGCCACGGCGCGATGAAGAAGGTCTTCTCCGCCTGTTACGCACCCTCGACGCTGGGCTCGTTCCTGCGGGCGTTCACCTTCGGCCACGTCCGCCAGCTGGATGCCGTCGCCTCCCGGGTGCTGACCAACCTGGCCCACGCCACCCCGGTGGTCAAGGGCCTGGACGAGTACGCGGTGGTGGACGTGGACGACACGATCATCGAGGTCCACGGGTACGCCAAGCAGGGCGCCGGGTTCGGCTACACCCGGGTGCGCGGGTTGAACGCGCTGCTGGCGACCGTGAGCACCGAGCAGGCCGCGCCGGTGGTCGTGGCCCAGCGGCTGCGCAAGGGCTCGGTCGGCTCCCCGCGGGGCGCGGACCGGCTGGTCGCCGAGGCCCTGGCGACCGTGGCCAGGATGCGCAGCACGCAGGCGAACCGGCCGGTGCTGGTGCGCGCGGACTCGGCGTTCTTCGGGCACCCCACCATCGGCGCCGCCGTCCGGGCCGGCGCGCAGGTCTCGGTCACCGTGCGACTGACCAGCAACATCCGGGCCGCGATCGCCACCATCGACGAGCAGGCGTGGACCCCGATCGAGTACACCGACGCGATCAAGGACGAGGTCACCGGGGCGTGGATCTCCCGGGCCGAGGTCGCCGAGGTCCCCTTCACCGCGTTCACCGCCCAGGCCCGCTCCCGTCACGTGCCCGGCCGACTGGTCGTGCGCCGCATCCCCGACCTGAACCCCAAGAACGGTGATGGTCAGGACCAGTTGTTCGACACCTGGCGCTTCCACGCGTTCTTCACCACCACCGACCCCGCCGTGCTGGACACCGTCGCGGCGGACAAGACCCACCGCGCTCACGCGGTCATCGAGAACGTCAACGCAGACCTGAAGAACTCTGCCCTGGCGCACCTGCCTTCCGGCAGGTTCGCCGCGAACGCCGCCTGGCTCGTGCTCGCGGTTATCGCGTTCAACCTCACCCGTGCCGCCGCCACGCTGACCGGCCCCCAGCTGGCCCGAGCGACCACCGCCACCATCCGCCGGACCCTGGTCACCGTGCCCGCCCGGGCAGCGTCCTCAGCCCGCCGACTCCGCCTGCACCTGCCCACGAACTGGCCCTGGCAGCAGGCCTGGAAGCGACTGTTCGCCAGCGTCTGCGGACCGCCCCTACCGGCCACGACCTGACCACCCAGCCGGCGACGGCGCGACCCCAGGAAACCTGTACGTGGAACACCCCGACAGCGAGGTCGGGAGATCTCCTACGTCCGCTCCCCAGAACCGCCTACGCGGTCCGCAACGCCCCACTCAACGACGTCCGTCGGTGGATCGAGGCTAAGGCGGAGCCGCAACTCGAAAGAGTGAGTGATGGCCTGCAGCACCTCGTACGGGTCCTTGTCGTGGATCAGGAACTCGGTGACCGGAATCTCGCCGTTGTTCGCGGCTGCGATCCTCGGGAGCACGTCGCCACCCTCCGGGACGTTGTCCCGATGGACAGCGACGACGCGCAATTCGTGTCCTCCATCCTCACCCCCGCCGAGATCCAACCCGATGACCAACCACTCCTTGTGGTCGAGCCCGACGACCTCTTCAACCTGTGCTGCTGTCTTGCGCTCATCCAGCTGAGCCGTACCCACCCAGTCGGGATAGGTCACGGAGGCGTCACCCCATATGAAACCGTCTGCCACCTTCATGTCCTCTCTCGCTCTCTCGCTTCCCGGATCTGCAGACTCAGGTGAGATCGACAGTAGCGGTCGCCCGGACACCCTTGCGAACGGTCAGCCTCGCCCCTTGTCGGCCCCGCACCGCCGACGTTGCTTCTTCGCGAAACGCTTCCATCTCCGCCGTGGCTGAGGCTTCGTCTTCATGGGAGCCGGTCAAGGCTGCCCCTCCCCACCGCCCTCAGCCTGACTCGCGTCGAGCGGCGGTACCACGACCGCCTTACCTGCACTGCGCTCCTCGCGACGCTTCACGAACGCTTCGTACTGGACCCGATATGTGTAGTGGTAGTCCAACAGCGCCTCTACGAATCGCATGACCTCCTCTGAGTCCTCGCGCGACATCGTGGAGTCCGTCTCGTGAGCCCCTTCGTTCCCCACGTCCTTGATGAGATCGGACCACTCAAGCAGTCGAGCATCCAGTACCCCGGCTGCGTTGAGGTTCTTCAACTTCGCAGCGAGCGTCCCACCCTTCGCCTGATTGAGGTTGGCCAGGCCCTCTACAACCCGACGCGCCATGATCGCGGCAGCGGTGTAGCAGCCAACCTGCATGCACTTCTGCGCCTCGTTGAACGTCGTCCTCAGGGCGGCCGGGACAGCAGGCGACAGTTCCGTGCGCGGGTTGGGAAAGACCTGCACCCGCTCATCGAACGGAAACACGTCCTTCTGCTCGTTGGCAAAGCGCTTGAAGGTCAGAGGACTCAGGCAGTTCGTGCACCGCGCCGCCGTCCATTCGCGGAACTCAGACGCGCCCCGCCGCCACTTCTCCTGAACCCAAGCCTCCAGCACCTCCATAATCTGGGGCTGCCTGCAGTGCGGGCAGATGTAGGGGAAGGTCTCAGGCTCGTTCGTCCATGCCGACATTGGCGTCCTTCCCAACTGCCCGTCCGTCGGGCTTCGTTGACCCACTGTGTGAGAGATGTGTGAGAGGCCCCGTCTCCGGGTCTAGTCGGAGACGGGGCCTCTCGGTCACCCTGAGTCGCTGACCTGCTACTTCTCTCGGTCGGGCTGACAGGATTTGAACCTGCGACCCCTTGACCCCCAGGTGGTAGGAGTAGGGCTCATAGCCCACCTGATCTGGGGTTTTATGTTTCAGGAGCGCGCTCTGCACGTCACGTTTTGCAGGGTTTGCAGGCCGTTGGTCACCTGATTGGTCCACTTCCTTGCGCTCTACTTCTCCGATCAGCAGCTCGTGCAGCACCACGTCGAACTGCTTCCATCGAACGCTTCCAGTCATCCAGTACGAGTGGCCAGGAGAACGGAACAACCTCATCCCCGAAGGGCCAACATTTCGTGAGGTACTCCACAAAGGCGTCCGCGCGATCCGCACGGTCCCCGATGTCTCTAACGTCCCGAATCAGGCCTCTAGCTGTGGCGTCTAGAACCGGAGTGTCAACCACGACCGCATCGATATAAGCGAAGTTGCTCACTAGCTTCTTGTGGAGGTATCCGCCTGCTGCCGTAACCCGGACCAGGTGACCGGCATCGCCCAGGTCAGTTTGTTCCACTAGACCATTTCGAACGGAGCGCTGAAGGTGGAAATCAATCTGCTCTGGCGTGAATCCAAAGGCTTGAAGCTGGTCCACACAGGTGCGCAGATCAATAAACCCGCCAGATTCGCGTTCGCCAAGTGCCTGCACAAGAGCCAAGAGCATCGGAAGCAGGAAGTGATCCCGCGCATCATTGGTGGACAGTGAAAATAGGTTTGGGACAGGAGACGTAGCCGGATCGTAATACATATGATCGCCGTACAGAATCGCCCGAATAAATTCGTGAATCGGGACGACATATGGTCGCCCTGTCTTGTGCGCGTCAAGAATTCTTGATGTTTGAACATAACCGCTGCCGACGAAGGTTGACACGAAGTCCAGCGCCTTACGCGTGTTACCTGAGCTGAGGTTATCGACAAGCTCCACAAGTTGATGGTTGTTCTCGAACGCGTCGAGCAGGACATCGATATATATGACCAAACTGGTCGAGTCGAGCGTCAACCCGGTTGGGAACCCTGGAAGGCGGCCGAACTGCTGTAGCTCCTTCTTCGCGAATTCAAGCCTTCGAACAATAACCTGATCGCTTCGGGGCGGTGAAACCGTGAAAACCCGTGGCTGGTATGCCGCCAACGCGCCTGTTTTCCGCGATTCGTGAAAAGTGTCAGGACGCAGAGACATGAACACGGCACACGGCCAGGTATCGGCGAGCGACTGCCCTGCGATGAAGATCTGTTCCTGGAACGACGCCTGATGCTGATCCACGTTGTCTAGAGTGATGACGAAATTAAGTCCGCGCGAAGACTGCAGATGAGTCAACGATCTCCTGACATGCTCATAAGACTTCTCTATATGGGAAGCGAGCATTTCAATTTCACGCTTGCGGTACTCTCCAGGATCCGAGTCTTCCAGTTCCCCGAAGATGCCACGTTTGAACTCATTCAGCTCTTTGTTGTAGACCGACCGAACGAACTGCCGCTCACTGATATCGATCTTGTGTTCCGTGCGCAAAGTATTACTGACCACCTGCACCACTAAGTCCGGCACTTCATCTATTAGCCCGGAGTGCTTCAAGAAGTCAACATAGAAGACGACCGTCTTATCAAGTAGATCCTTCGACTCAATCCTGAACAGGTGCTTGAGGAAGATACTCTTGCCTACGCCGACATCACCAAGAAGGATGATCGGTCGCCGTGTGATCGCTCCAGCAATCACATCATCCGTCAAGTTCTTGTTCGGCCCCTTTCGCTCGCGCGCAGATTCAGTTTTGACTTGGAGGTCAAGCGCCTGATATCGAGTCCTGAGTATCTCTTTACTGACAACCGCATATTGCGAGAGAGCACCGCTAGAGCAATAGCACTCTGCAAGGAACTCATCAGTAATACTCTCCTCCCTCATCACGTCTTGGATGAATAGATCCCCGAGGATACGGAGATCGGTCTCCATCTCAGACCCGATTCGGTATCCCGGATATGAGTTAATGCGACTTGATAGCGGAGGAGGTGGCGGAGTCGAAGCAGATCTACTGGACAGCCTCCGGGTCAGCTCGCCGCGCCCAATGCCGTCGTAAGACAGAAGATCCCAAAGATCATGAAACTCGCGCACCATCTCGTCGAGATCGGAGTAATAGAGCGCCTTGCCCTGGGTGGGCTTTCTGCCATCCGATCTGCTGCCCAAGAATGCTAGGAGTTGGTGCCCATTGGACAGCAGTGCGAGGCCAACTCCCGCTTTCTGACAGTAGCCGAGAACCTGGTCGATGGCAGAAGCATTCGGCTTGGAGTGATCGTAAAAAGTTGAGATGTCGTGCCATCCGCTTTTCACGCCGGCGGGCGCATCGAAGGTGAGCCCGGCCTTCTTCGCCTCCAGGACGGCGCGACGCTGCGGCGATCCTAGGCTGTAGTCCAGATAGTCACCTTCGACATGATCTTCGCACAATACCTGGTCATCTGGCCATGCGAGGACATCTTTAAGGAGAACATCAATAATTGACCGACGGGTGGTTGCTTCGTTGTGATCTAAACTGGCACCCTTAGCTGCTAGATCTTCGATAGCTGCTCGCCCTCGTTCGAACTCGTTCACTTATGCTCCCCTCTCAACTCTTCTAGTTACGCACGCCATCTCAATACCAATGGGAGGTCGCCGAGGATCTTGTTTGCAGCCGAGTTCTGGCGCGCTGCGCCGGACGCAGGGCCCCGAACCTAGTTCTGATGTTGTCGTACACATTCGTCGTTCCGCTGTCGTCGACGACGGAGATGAGGAGCGCGAAGGGAACTTTGGTCGGCGAATTGTCGAGTGCGCCGCTGCGGCGAGCGATGTAGGAAAGCTCCAATCGAGGCAGCTCGACCTCGCCGGGCTTCAGCGTGACTCGGTAGTTGCGGACGGTCTCCCACTTTCCACTGTCGCGCAACTGCGCTTCCGAGGCGCCGCCTTTCGCCGCACCAAGAGTCTTAGTAACGGGCTCCTGACTCAGCTCCCACCCCTGGGAAAGCAGTGCACTCGCTTCCGGACTTCCAATGTCGAGTGGCAAGGACTTGCCTGGGGCACCCTTCGGTGGCTTGACCGTGTAGATCCTGTGGTGGGGGCGCAGAACGAGTTCGAGTGAAGCGCTCGTGTATTCCGTAGGCTGCGTGGGGTCTACTGGCGATGCGTAGGCGAGGGTGATGTTGAGTTTCAGATCGGTAGTCGCTGGATCAGAAACAGGCACTTGGTAGCCGAGCAGATCTCCACGTTCGATCTCATCGACGTACAAGACGTGCGCTTCGTTAGGGCCGCAGTCTAGGAAGTCGTCAAAGCTGAGGGGCTGGCGTCCGTAGCCCACCTCGTCGCGCAGCTTGATGTGCTGTCTCGGGCGCTCAGCAAAGTGGGTAGCGAAGGCACGCAGAACGCTGCTGTTCACGCGTGGAAGGCGCGTTACGAGGTCGGCGAGGGCATGCGTTGTGATCGGTGCGGCGAAGCTCGTTCCTGCCGCATCGAGGAAGCTTCCGTCCGCCCTGACAACGTTAAACATGCGGTTCGTAGTGCCGCCGAATTGGACTCCAAGAGGTTGGATTCGCGCGCCATGTCTTCCCGGCCCCATTGATGAGTATGGTGCCCGTTCCCAGGGCATCTCCGGCGCGGGCGCGTCGCATGCACCTACCGCGAGGCCATTGGCCATGTCCGCGGGTACCTGCACTCGGTGCAGGCCGGCTGCACGGTCCTGTTCTCCATCGTTTCCCGCTGCAACGACAAACAGTACGTCTTTGTCCCAGGCGAGTTGGTCAAGTTCGCTGGTCCAGCGGTTTGGTTCCATGTCGTCTTCGACAGCCAATGTAGGGCCGAGGCTGAGATTGACCAACCTGTGTCCCTTCGTCTCCACGGCCTCTTTGATTTGGTCGAGGACCCAGTAGCCTTCGAGGTCTCCTGGGATCTGAGGAGCCGGAAGGACTCGATAGCTTTCGACGGGAAGCGGCGGTGTCGGCGCTTGCTGCCCAGGGGCGACAAGGCCATAAAGCACCGCGCCGGTGACTCCTGTACCGTGGTCGAGTTCTCCTTGATCCGGAGCCTCGGACGTGAGGTCGTGAGTTGGGATCGCGAACAAAGGAGCAGTCCGATGCGCTGTGTCCACGCCGCCGTCGAATACGGCAACGGAGACGGTGTTGAGTACGGACTGGTTCGTCGCCGGAGCGGTGAGACGTTGGACGCTTCGTGTTCCGAAACGGGGTCGTGGTCGGATCGCGGGCATGGGGCGAAGCACTCGAAGTGGATTGAATCGGGCCAGCGAAGCCGCCTTATCCGCAGCAAGCCCGACGGGTGTGAAGGTGAGGCCTCCGACCGTGCGCACATAGTCACGGTGTACCTCGCCGCCTTCGTTCTGGATCAGAGCGAACCATTGCTCCAGAGTTTCTTCATCCAGTGGTTCAGCCTCGCCGAGCCTTGATCCGCGTGGGTGCAGAACCGCTTCCCAGATGCTCAGGGGTGCGGAAGGTGCTACGGCTTCTGTGTTTTCTGGGGCACGCAGGACATCGCTCTCGCGAGGCAGCGCGATTTCGCTCAACTCACGGATCTGCGTGAAGGCTTGTTCCTCGGTTCGGGTGCGACCACCAGCGCTGATGAGACGTTGCAGCTCACGCAGCCCTTCGTCGGTGACGGTAAAGATGAGCCGCCTGGTCTGCGAGATCTCATTTTTCTTCTTAGTGACGTATTGCCCGATGTCTGCTCGCGAACCAACCGGAGCGGCGCCTACGTGAGCCAGCAGTTCGGTTGGAAAGTAGGAGGCGGCGAGATAGTTCGGTAGAAGCTTCGCCTCGACATAGATACGGTCTCGCGCTCGAAGCGTTGACGGCAACGCTTCGGCAGCTGCTACAGCTGCGGTGATCTGGGGAGATAGCAGGGCTTGTGCTTGCTCGACCGTCTGAGGCTCGTGCTTGTCTCCGCCCCCGGAATTTGGCGCCTGAACGTCGAGCTTCAGCGCCTCGCCGTTGACCAGTAGAGGGCGCCGCACAGCGTCATTGCTCTGCACGTCCGTCATGTTGAGCTCCTTCGGCTCGTTTGATCCCAGCGGCGACGGTCGGATGACTGACGCCCGTAGCGTTCGCGATCTGCCGGTTGGACATTCCCAACGTGTCTCGCATCACAAGAAAAAGCCTGTCACGACTGGGCCCGGAGCTCTCGACGCCACGCGCCAGCTCGCTGATCAATTCGTCCGCAGGCGCCGAATCTCGGAGAATCGACCGTCGATGCGAGAGAGACCAGAGTCGGGTGAGGTCTGAGCTACTGGTGTCGGGTGTTAGATCGGCGACCAGGGCGAGTTTCTCTGGTTCAGCACCGCCGATTCCCGCAGCAAGGCTAGTGAGGATTGCGAGTCGCTGATCTCGTTCCGGCAACGGCAACACGAGCGTTCTATCGAACCGCCTCTCCACGGCGGTGTCGAGCAGTTGTGGATGGTTAGTCGCAGCGATCAGCAAACTCGTGTCCGGCCAGCGATCAAGCTCCACAAGGATCACGTTGACGATACGTTTGAGTTCACCGATGTCTGAGTCGTCATCGCGACGCTTGGCGATAGCGTCAAACTCATCGAGCAGAAGGACGCACGGTCCACTCTTTGCATAGTCGAGGACTGACTTGATGTTTCGTCCCGACGAACCTAGATAGCTGGACACCACTGTGGATAGGTCCAGCGACAGCAGCGGTAGTTCGAGCGATTGTGCCAGCCATCGGGCCGTCATCGTCTTGCCGACTCCAGGAGGTCCGCTCAGCAAGATGGTGCGGGTCAATCCTGCGCCAGCTCGTCGGAGATCTTCTGCACGCTGTCGTTCCAGCAGCACCTCGTTGAGCTGACTCATTAGGTTGTCACTCAAAACGAGGCCGTCGCCGTCGGGCACCGAATCGATGTCCACCAGAGGCTGCGCGGTGTCTCCTTCTGTCGGCACCGCACCTGAAACGTACCGGAGTTCGGTCGAGTCTGACCCTGCCGAGATAGCGCGGTGAACCGCGTCCCGAAAGGAATCGACGTTCTCCACCTCCGTGGGCACAGACCGCATCAGTCGCGACGCCAACTGCCTCACTCCGGCACCGTGACCGCGCGTGCCCACGCGAACGAGATCGACAACAGCGCGCTCAAGGCCGCCCTCGGTTCGGTAACTACTCTTCGATGCGACGGCCATGCTTACCACCCTACCTGCCCTGGATCTCCGTGTCAGCGAGGTACGCCTGGTAAGAAAGTCTCACTCACCGCCGACATTTACCATGTGCGGGGCGAAGATGGTCGACATGCTGTCGGAGGCCGGGCATCACCAGGCTCAGGCTGCGCGGAACATCTCCGAGGCCTCCCCGCGTCGCCGCTCAACTCGTTCGGTTGCCCTGGCGCGGATCAGCAGGACCACGCTGGCGGGCCCCATGATGGTCAGCTTCATCGCGTTCCAGATGAACAGGATGACCAGGAGGTGGAGCCATCCGGGTCCGCCACCTTCGATGAGGAGCCGGCACACGGCTGCGGCGAGGAGGTACGGGATGGCGAGCAGCATCGTAGGGATGCCCCATTTGAGGCCGCGTCGGGTGCGGATTGCGTCGAGGAGCCGGTTGGTTGGCATGTAGCGGCGCAGGTAAGTGCGGGTGTGGACGCTGAGGGTCCAGATGAGTCGGAGCATGGCGGAGTCCTGTCGTGGTCTCGGCGACAAGAACCTTGAAGGACTCACCCGCGAAGGTGGAGCCATACTGTCGCGACGAGCGACAGCGCATATTTAGAGGCCGCCTCGCCTTCCACTCTACGACGAACCCAGGACAGCCGGAAGGCCACGCCGGTCAGAGCCTACGGCCTGCGCTCTCGCGCTCAGTCGGCCGATGCTCCCCTTCCGGCTTCCGCATCGCGATGCGTTGCGCTTGCGCGAGTGCAGCTTGAGCGCGCGCCTCATCGATCCTCTGCGCAACCGACTCAGCAGAGACTGAGCCAAGTGGTGCCGCGGTCGTGATGGCGTATCGGTCGCGGTAGGCGGCAACTACTCGGGCCTGCTGAGTCCACGCTCGTTGAGCACGTGGATCTTTCGGGATCGGCCCGAGCGCTCGCACCCACGGCTGTCCGTCGTGGAAAGCAGCGTCGAGAATCGTATCTGCTCTGGTCTCGATGAGATCGCGTCGCTCGTCGAGGGCCTGCCGCATATCCGAAACCATCTGCCCTCCTGCTTCCGGGATGAGCCCGGCGATCAGGTACGGCGCCCGGCGGGTTCGGCCGGAGCCGGCCGGGCGCATGGTGGCGCGTTCGAGGCGGTGGTGGAGGACGGATGCGAGGTCATCGGCGTCGCCGAGTGGCCGGGCGTGGACGAGGCGCGGGAGCAGAGCGTCAACGTCGTGGTGGTTTGCTTCGGCGCGGCGCAGTTCGGCCGAGAGCGCACCGTAAGCGTCAGAGTTCACGACGTCATCGACCTGCTCGTCAGTGAGGCCGGATGCGCGCAGGAGGTTCGCCCAGCGGTCGAATTGCGCTGCTTGCGCGATGGTTTCGTACTCTGCCGCGAGCTGCGCGATCGACCCCCACCGTTCCTGCTCGGCGGTGATGGCCTCGTGGGCGGAGGGTTCTGCTCCGACGTGTTGCAGGACCCCGTAGAGCACGGATCGTGCGGTGGCGTCGGTGTTGTCGCTGGGGTGCGGGTGGTGATGGTCGTGGTCGGGCTGGTCGGTGACGACGTAGGCGTGGTTGGCGTGGCGGCCGCGGGTCATGGCGACGTAGAAGTTCTCCCGCGTCGTCGTCGCCGTCACCACAGTGTGAGCGGTATCGGTGGTGACGCCTTGCGCCCTATGAGCCGTGACAGCGTAACCAAGATCAACAAAGTCTGAGACGTAGCCGGCGGGCAGGATGATCGCTCCGCCGAACCCCTTCCTGTGGGGCCGGATGGTGATGGAGCCGTCGTCACGGACATTCGTGACCTGCCAGCGGTCACCGTTGCGAACCCAGGTGCGACGGTTCCGCAGGCGCCGGTCGTTGCGGCGGGTGATGATCGTGTCTCCGGCTGAGGCGGTGCTGCCGTCGTGCAGTTCGATCTCAAGGGACGGGGTGATGGTGCCGTCGATGATGAGGTCGGCACGAGCACGGTTGTTCAGAGCGGTGACGGTCTCGTTCGTCTCGGCAATCAGGATCGACGCACGTCCTGCCTGGGCGTCGGAGCGCCACGCGGCATAGGCGGCGTCGGTGACGGTGTCGGTATCGCCGTCGTGGATGCGCTGGTGGGTGAGGTAGGTGTCGATGATCTCGGTGTGCCCGTGCCGCAAGGACAGGGAGGCGGTCTTCTCCCACTCGTTTGTGAAGCGGTGAATATCGACCAGCTCGGGCGCATCGTCACGGTCAGAGACGAGGAGGTTGAACGCGCCGCCGGCATCGACAGATTGGAGCTGGGCATAGTCACCAACCAGCAACACCTTCGCCCCCGCCTGCGCTGCGGCATGGGTGATGCGGTCGAGGGAGATGGTTCCTGCGAGGGAGGCTTCGTCCACGATGACGAGCTGCCCGGCCGTGAAGGTGGTGCCGTGGAGAATGTGGTTGCTCCACCACTTCGCCGTGTTCTCAGTCGCGATCCCGAGATCCTCCGCGAGCACCGCCGCAGCCACAGCGGAGGGTGCGAGGCCGACGACAGAACCCCTACCGTGCTCGGCCTCCCATGCCTGCCGTAGCGCGGACATAGCGGTGGTTTTCCCGGCCCCAGCAGCGCCGACGAGGACATCGATCTGGCGTCCGGAGACGGCGATCGCGGTGAGCGCTGCGGCTTGGTCGTCGCTGAGCATCCGCCCCTGCCGATCAGGGCGATTGGTGATCTTCTCCGCCGTCTCCAACGCCACGGTCGGTGCGGTGGTGGTGCGGGAGCGGTCGAGGAGGCGGTCTTCGGCGTCGAGGAGAGTTTTTGATGAGTAAACGTTGGCATGCGCAGGCCGGAACCTGCTCGACCCATCCGCCCTCCGAAACAGGACCGGGCTCGACGCAAGATCGGGTGGCGACAACCGCAGGGAGGCTTGTTCGGCGGCGTCGGCGACCATTCCGGTGATCGCTTCTCGATCCTGCATCGAGGCGAATCGCCACCCCATCAACTGCCGGGATGCTTCGGCGTGCAGGTTCCAGCGCTGCCAGGTCGATCGCTTCTCACCGACCGTTTCCATCACTGCCTGCCCGATCTCGCCGATCAGTTCGAGTGGTACGTCGTCGGCGCGCAGCACCAGCGCGGGTGGATTCTCGGTGAGAGTGCGAGCCCAGGCGGTTGCGTCCTGTCCGAGGACGCGCCCCGCGCGGTCACGCCAATCGGCGGTGAGCTCGGCCAGAGAGTGGATCTCTTTCTCTGGTCGGGTGGCGAGGGTTGCTTGGGCACGGAGTTTCAGAACGGTCGTGGCACTGGGTTGCTTGCCGTGCTGGGCGACGTATTCGGCGATGAGGCGTTCCTTCTCGGCCTCGATGTGTCGGGTTCGGGTGGAGAACTCATCCATCAGTTCTTGCGGAACGCCGGTGATTTCCCATGCGGGGCTCCGGTCGCGGCCGCGGTCTCGGGCTTCCCAGGTCAGGCCGAGGGTGCGGGTGAGCTGGTCGGCGAGGACCGCGTTGTACATCTCCGAGATCGCCACCACCGCCTGATGCATCGGCCGGCCCGCTAGCGTCCGCCACTTCCCGTCCTGCACGGTGAAGACCTTGTTGCTCACCACGACATGGGTATGCAACTGCGGGTCACCAGCCCGGGAGTCGTAGTGATCGAACGCTGCGGCGGCGACGCCTGCGACATCGACGTGTGCGACCGCTCCGTCGGGGCCGGTTGCACCCACTCTTGTCGATGCAACCTCCCGCTCCATGAACGCAACCAGCTCTGCAACCGCCGCGTGATGCGCGTCTGCGATCAGCGCCTGCGTTCCGGCATCGGCGACAGCCCAGAGCGCGGAGACGGACTTCGGAACGCTGAACGTGTAATCGAACCCGGCCACCGCACGCCGCGTTCCACGCTCGGCCTCTTCGGCTTCGATCTGGACGATCTGCTCCGCCCGCGAGGCCGGACCCAGATCGTCAGGCAGCGCTTTGGTTCGGGCATCGACCCTCTCGCTGACCGACGCGAACTGCTGATACGCCCGCCCCAACGGTGCCTTGGTGATGGGGTCGTGGCCCATCCCGATCAGAAGCTGAAGCTGCGCCTCACTCACCTGCGCACCAGCGGTGAGCTCGCCATTCCCCAGCACCGAGAGTCCCGCGCCGAGCCAATGACCAGGCGGGTTCCCGGCCTCGGCGTAGTACCGCGTCAACGGAGTCGAAAGGGAACGATCACCGTCACCGGCAGCGACAGATCGCAACAGGTACTTATAGCCGTCGCCCGCGGACATCACGCGCATCGATACCGTCACTCGGCACCTCCTCCTGGACAGGAGGTGAGCGCCCGATGACCGCCAGCGATCGCGCCGCTCGCGGGGCGGCGCGCCTCTTCTGAAAGACGTGTGGCAGCCCAAAACGAGGGTCGGAAGCAGGAGTCGGAATCGTGGCGTGCAGCGGGCGATCGGCGGCAGCGGGCGATCGGCGGCAGCGGGCGATCGGCGGCAGCGGAGGCGGCGTCATGAGCGCACCTGGCAGGTGACCTGAACGGCGACAGAACTCCGAAGTGGACGACGGCCAAGGTCACCGACCAGGCGGAGCCACGATGCGCGAGGAACAGGCCACGAACCCGGATCGGCCGCTGCGCGTCGGATCGCTGTTCTCCGGGTACGGGGGCCTCGATCTCGCCGTCGAGCACGTCTTTGGTGCTGAGACCGTCTGGTTCTCCGAGATCAACGAGCCCGTCGCCCGCGTCTTCTCACAACACTGGCCCGACGCCCCCAACCTCGGCGACATCACCACGATCAACTGGAACGACGTGCCCCCGGTGGACATCCTCTGCGGCGGCTTTCCATGCCTCAATGTCAAGTTCTCTTGGGCGGTTCCTCGAAGCAGAGTTTCGGAGGGGTCACTAGGGCTGTGCTGAGCCGGCGACAATCTCCTGTAGGGCCCGGATGTGGCTCTGGTATGCCGTTTTTCCTTGTGGTGTGAGTGTCAGCCAGATGCGGCGGGAATCTTGTCGGGCGCGTTCCTGAGCGACGTATCCGGCATCGACGAGCGCTGCGACCTGCTTGCTGAGCGCGGACGCGCTCAGGCCGACGACGTCCTTGATGACGGCCATCTCCACGGTGGTGCCGGCGTCGAGCATGGCGCAGATTCTCAACCGGTGCGTTGGGTGAATGACTGCGTCCAGTTGTGCTGTCATCGGTGCGTGCTCCGGTAATGCACAACCGAGGCAAGGCCGTAGCTGACCGCGGCCCCGACGGCACACGCGACGATGACCCAGTCCAGGCCCGCGGCGCGCGCGAACAGTGAACCAATGACGAGCAAACCGGATGCGGCAGCAAGGACGCGGAAGCCCATGCTCGTCGGAATCGCGTACGGAGTGCCCATCAGTCGGCCCGCCCAGTAATTGAGTGCGGCCAACGCGCTCGCGAGGACGACCACGAGGATCGACGCCAGGATCGACGAGCGGAGGAGCCCGGCCAACGCCATCCCACCCAGCAAGGTCGCGTTTATCGGATACAGCCAGGTCGGCCACGGGCGGTCTCGAACTGCTCGCTGTACGTGTGCGGCGGCATCGAGCTCCGCGGCCGCCTCGCGAGGGTTGGGGTCCGGGTTGATAGTTTCCATGTCGGCAATCATATGTAGTAGTTTCCCGTTCGGCAACTACTTCCGATAGTCCCCGAGCCTCGGGCATCGACTATGCCGCGACCGGCGCCTCCCGGGCAACAGTGCCGAGCCACTTGACGCCTGCCCTGCCGCGCAGCAACGCGAACACACGCCGGGCAAGATGACGCTTGAGAGCGCGGATCGCCTCGGTGTTCGAGTTGCCCATCGCGCGCCGAGCAGCGAGGTAGTCCTGGGCTGGCGGGTGCATCCGCTTCTGCGTGATCGCGATCCGATGCAGTGCCGCGTTCATTCGTCGGTTCCCGCCCCGGTTCAACCGGACCCGTTGACTGTTGCCGGAGGAGGCCGGGATCGGGGCGCAACCAGTGAACATCGCGAACGCCGCCGCCGACTTGAACCTCTCGTGATCGCCCGTTTCCGCGACGATCCGCGCAGCCGACATCGGTCCGCAACCTGGCAGCTCCAGCAACTGTGGAGCCTCGACCTTCACGCGTTCTTCCAGCTCACGTTCCAGGCGGCCGGCGCGGTCGCCCAGCTCTTTGATCCGCTCAGCCAGGTCCAGGCAGATAGAGACTGCGACACCGCCTTCGTGCTCGCGCAGGAACGCTACGACGGTGTTGTTCCACTTGGGCCGATGCAGTTTGCGGGCCGGGATCGTGGCGGCGAAGTCCGGGTCGATGTCGTGCAGGTGCCAGCGCAGTCGGCAGCACATCCGCACCATCTCACCCACGAGGTCCTCGCGGTGATCCAGGAGCATCTTGATCTCCCGCACATCGGTCTCCGGCACGGCAACCGGGAGGTCCTCCGCCAACGCCGCGCGAGCGCAAGCCAGCGCGTCGATCGGGTCCGACTTCCCGATCGCGCGCACTCGACGGCGGTAGTCGGCGCTCATATGCGTCGGCACCCAGACCACCTGCTCGTCTTCGGCGAGCAGGAACCGCACGAGCCCGCCGGCCCCGTGGCGGACGTCCTCCACCGCCCAGCGATGGGGGCCGAGCTTCCTCGCCCAGGCAAGCAGCACCCGGTATCCGCGCGGTCTCGCGGTGGCATCCTTCACGTCGAGCTTCCTGCCGTTACCGTCCACGGCGACAGCGACCAGGACGTCCTTATGCGGATCGAGCCCGATCACGACCTCTGCGTCCATCTCCGTTCTCCTCTCGTGTTTCAGGGGTCGACCGGTGGACATGCCTCAATCAAGAACCCCAGCTCGGGGTCACGCTCCAATGAAGTCACACCGGCCCTCAGCGAAGCGGCGGCGGGCGACATGACAAGACCACGTCAACCACGAAAGCGACCTGAGGGAAGGAGCCAACCCGCCACCGTGCTTCCCATTCTGGAAGCCCAGCCCGGTCAGATCATCTCCTCAGCCGTCGTCGCGGTGACAGCACGGGAACGAGTCAGCCCGCTGCCGCTTCACCGGCCACCGTCAACGAAGACGGCACCACCACACTGACATTGGAGCGACAAGACGTGAGCACCGTCGGCAAACGCGCCGGCCTCGCACCCGGCACCCGCTCCGGGCTGTGGGCGCAGATGACGACCGCGATCGAGATCCTGCAACCACAGTTCGTCGTGATCGAGAACGTCCGCGGCCTGCTCTCCACCAAAGCAATCCGCCCCACCCAGCAAGGAGCAACCCCCGATGCACGCAACCCCAACGACGCAACCGGCACCGATGAAACCACAGCCCTTCGCGACCTGGAACCCGACCCGTGGAGTCTGGGAGACGAATCAGCCCGACCTCTGGTCGCAGCGGGCGCCGTACTCGGAGACCTGGCCGACCTCGGGCTACATGCGAGATGGATCGGCCTACCAGCAGCCCTTATCGGCGCACCACACCACCGCTACCGCGTCTTCATCCTCGCGCACCGGCCAAGCACGCTTCCGCACCCCACTCGCATCGGACTCAAACCGCGGCGGCGAAACGCTGGACCAGGTGAAAGCCAGACGCGGCACGATCGCGCTCTCTCATCAGATCATCGACTTCGCACTCCACGGACCAGCTGGCTCACCGAACAGGAACAACGACTCGGAGACCCTGTGGTGAAGCGCCCCAGGTTTGATGCCGCTTCCTTTCGAGTCCGGAAGGATGCATGTCATGCCGAAGAAGATCGATCCCGAGCTGAAGGCTCGGGCTGTGCGGTTGGTGCTGGAGCACCGCAACGAGTACCCGACGATGACCGCGGCCGTGCTGGCGGTCTCCCGGCAGGAAGGAGTGGGCAAGGAATCGTTGCGGCGGTGGGTCGCCCAGGCCGAGATCGATGCCGGCGACCGGCCAGGGACCACCACGGCCGAGCAGGCGGAGATCAAGAAGCTGAAGGCCGAGAACCGGCGGCTGCGTGAGGACGTGGCCATCCTGAAGGCGGCCACGAGTTTCTTCGTGGGGGAGCTCGACCCCCGGAACCGATGATCATGGCGTTCATCGACGCCCAGCGCGCCCAGGGGCACGCGGTCGAGTCGATCTGCCGGGTCCTGCGCGAGCAGGGCCTGCAGGTCGCCGCGCGCACCTACCGGGCCTGGAAGAACAACTCCCGCCAGCCCTCGGCCCGCACGCACACCGATGCTCTGGTGATGGACCTGGTGCGCGACCTGGCCTGGACCACCAACACCCGCACCGGCGCCCGTCAGCTAGCCCCGGAAGGGCTGTACGGGCGACGCAAGATGACCGCGCTGGTCCGCCGCAGCGGCCTGCCCGACGCCTCGGCCGGGGCGGTCGACCGGGCGATGCGCGCCCTGGGCCTGTCCGGCCTCCGCCGCGACAAGGGCATCCGGACCACGATCCCCACCAAGGACGGGCGGCGCGCTGGCGACCTGTTGGATCGCGACTTCACCGCCACCTGCCCGAACCAGACCTGGGTGATGGACTTCACCTACGTCCGGGCCTGGACCGGGTGGGTGTACGTCGCGTTCGTCCTGGACGTCTTCGCCCAGCGGATCGTGGCCTGGCACGCTGCCACGACCAAGGAGGTCGACCTGGTGATGACCCCGCTGCGGATGGCGATCTGGCAGCGTGACCACGACGGGCACCCCGTCGCACCCGGCCTGATCTGCCACGCGGACGCCGGGTCGCAGTACACCTCGCTGCGATTCACCGAGCACCTGGCCCTGGAAGGCCTGCGACCCTCCATCGGCTCGGTCGGTGATGCGTTCGACAACGCCTTGATGGAGAGCGCCATCGGCCTGTACAAGACCGAGTGCATCCGCACCACCGTCTTCTGCGACGGGCCCTACAAGACCATCGCGGACGTCGAGTACGCCACCGCTGCCTGGGTCGACTGGTACAACCAGCGACGCCTCCACGGCAGCCTTGGCATGATGTCCCCAGTGGAGTACGAGAACGCCCACTACGCGACCCTCAACCGAGAGCCGCAACCCGTATAGGAGCGGCACAGAACCTGGGGCGCTTCA
>NZ_JBQGWG010000037.1:0-15866 GCF_052073805.1 Ornithinimicrobium panacihumi
CGTTCTGGAACTCCTTCAGCACCGGGATCAACGTCTTCGTCTCGGCCTTGTTGCCCTCGAAGAGGTGCACAGCCAGCGGGAACCCGCCGGGGTCGCACAGCAGGCCGACGGTCACTTGAGGGTCGACCCGTCGTTCCTTGCTCATCCCCACCTTGCGCAGCCCGTCCTCCTTCGGCGTCTCGAAGTGCAGCGTCGTCAGGTCGTACAACACTGCGGCCAGGCGCCCGGTGGGGGCGGCGTGGGCGTAGCAGGCGGCGCCGAGCTGGTCGCGGTAGTTGCGCTCGACGACCCGGGACAGGCAGCGCATGAACGTCTCCCTCGTGCGCGAGGGCACACCGAGTTCCTCCAGCACCCGCACCGTGTCGGCCTTGGACGTCGGCTCGATGATCCGAGCCAGGACGAGCTGCTTGAACGCCTCGTCGCCCAGGACGTCGAAGCCGAGGTCGGCGTAGACCCGCTCAAGGGCCTGCCACAGCACACGCGAGGCCGTGCCGGCGACGGTGGCACCCATCCCGGTCGTAGTGGTGGCCGGAGCGCTGCTCCCATCATGCTCGAGCGGCAGCAGGTCCTGGCCGACGTGCAGCCGCTCGTGCGCGATCGCTTCTAGCAGCGCCAGTTCAGCCTCCGTTCGGGCTGAGCCGATGTGATCGATCCCCAGAACCCGCCGGCCCCGCTTGTGCATGACCTGCACCGCCGTCGCGCCCGAGGCGGTCTTCACCTTGCGCACGAACGAGCCCACCGGGCAAGGCTACCCACCCGCAGGCCCTCGATTAGTTACACCCTCGGCCGAGAAGCCGCAGGTCAGCCATGGTCGCCGCCAGGAAATCGGGCACAACGTCACAACTCAGGTCGGGGTTTCGGTAGGCGGCGATCATCCGTTGGTAGATACCCCAGGTGACCTCGACCTGGATGTGCCGATCGCCGGCGAAGAGCTTGTCGAGGCGCTCGCGCTGGCGGTCGGTGAGCAGGTCCGCGCCGGTGTGCAGGGTCCGGCGGGCGCAGTAGAGGGCGTCGCCCTTGCGGCCGCGGTGGCCGTGCAGCTCCTGCTGGACGCGGCGACGGCACCCGTCGAGGGCGTCGCCGGCCAGGCGGATGACGTGGAACGGATCCATGACGGTGACGGCGTCGGGCAGTTCCTCGGTGGTGGCGGTCTTGAACCCGGCGAAGCCGTCCATCGCGACGACCTCGATCCCGTCGCGCCAGGCGTGGTCCCGCTGCGCGAGCCAGTCCTTGAACGCCTTCTTGCTGCGGCCCTCGACCACGTCCAGCAGCCGCGAGGGACCGGTGCGGTCGCGGACGGGGGTGAGGTCGATGATCACGGTGACGTACTTGTCACCGCGCCTCGTGTGCCGCCACACGTGCTCGTCGACGCCGACGACGCGCACCCCGTCCAGGCGGGCCGGGTCGGCGATCAGCAGCCGCTGGCCCTCGGCCAGGACGGCGTCGTTGGCGGTGTTCCACGACACCGCGAGCCCTTCAGCTACGCGGGACATGGACAGGTGCTGGACCACGATCCCGATCAGGCCCCAGCGCAGCCCGGCGCGGGAGATCTTGGCCCGCGGCTGCGCCGCGGCGGTGGTGTCCTGGCGCCACACGTGACCACAGTCGGCGCACCGGTAGCGGCGGATCGTGACCAGCAGCGTGGTGGGGCGCCACCCGAACGGCTCGTGCGCCAACTCCCTGGTCACGGTGTCGCGAGGGGTGCCCTGGCAGCCGCACCGCTTGCACCAGTCGTCCGGATCGACGACCCGGCAGGCGAGCACCGCCCGGTTGGGCGCGAGCAGCTGGCCGGTGACCTCCAGGCCGAGGTCGTCCAGGCGAGCGAAGGTGGTCAAGTCGGGGCGCGTGAAGGTAGCGTCGGGCACGTCGAGGTCTTCCAGATGGGCGGTGTGAGAACTCCCATCATCGGAAGACCTCGACCCTCACCCCGCCAGCGACGCGCCGACCCCGCTCACGACACCACTACACCCTCGTTTGCGAAGAGCCCCTTGTGCTCGGTGAAGAAGGCGATCACCTGCGCCCGGGCCGGTCGAGCTCGGCTCCGAAGAAAGCCGCCGCGGCCTTCAGTATCTCGTTCGCGCGCCGCAGCTCGGCGTTCTCCCGCCGCAGCGCCTTGATCTGCTCGTGCTCAGCGCTCGTCACCCCGGGCCGGGCACCGGAGTCGACCTCCGCACGGCGGACCCACTTACGCAACGTCTCCGCCGAGCCGATACCCAACTTCGCCGCGATCGAGCGGATCGCCTCGAACTCCGAGGCGTACTCCTCACGCTGCTCCAGCACCAGCCGCACCGCCCGCTCGCGGAACTCCTGGCTGTACTTCGACGGTCGTGCCATGACCTGCATCCTTCCAACGGATCAGGTCTCCGGACACCCCGGGATGGCTCAGTTGGCGAACGCTGGGTCGACGGGGATCAGACGGGCCATGAGACCTCCTCACTGACGGGCAACGGTGCCTTGCCGCCCATTATCTCCCCCGAGGCGCCCCGTCAACGTGATGGGTGAGGTCCTGACTGTCCTTCGATACGGATCCCTCGCCTCTGATCCAAGCAGCGGCCACCCGTAGACGACGCCAGACTGACCGAGTTCGGTGTCGACTATCTGTCCTTCGTCCGCGTGGTCACCACGCTGTCGCAGCCGCCTACGTCGGTCGATTCTCTCCCTGGTTGGGAACCTGGGGAACGACCGACACCAGCAAGGAGATTCTCGACCTTGTCCGCTGCATGCGTCGTTGGAACGTGTTCCCAAAAGCGCAACACGTCCCAACCTGCGCCGGCCAGCAGTTCATCCGTGTCACGGTCACGGGCACGGTTGACCTCGAACTTGGTCCTCCACCAATCACGGTTCGAGAGTGGTAGCGTCCCGTGCTCTGGACACCCGTGCCAGAAACAACCATCCACAAAAACCGCCAGACGCGATCTCGTGAAGGCGATGTCGATGCTTCTCCGACCGTTGCCCGGAACGGGGTACACGACTCGAAATCGCAGACCTCGTCGGTGCAGTTCACGCCGGAGGGCCATCTCTGGTGCCGTGTCTCGCCTCGAAGCTCGGCCCATCCGTTGGCTCACGCTCGCTGAGGAGGCCCCAGGATGTCGCGGGACTCGTTGGTCAGACTCTCGTAGAGGACCCGTGTGTCTCTCCAAAGCTGACCAGCCTCACCAGCCGACTCCGGGGAGTGCATCCGCGAAGTACCCGCCGCTGTAGACGCCATCGGACGTAGGTGCTCCAATGAGCACCGCTCGGTCCAGACCCGTGTTGTACCGTTCGCAACTCGTCTCTGGGAGGAGAAGGCAGGCATGGCATGCGGCCAGATTCATACCATTGACGCCCGAGGAGACAGACTCCATGCAGACCGGATCTGCGGTGCACCAAGCAGCCCGCGTCAGCGCGGACTTGATCGTCTGGGCTAGACGTTCTGGCTGGCTCTGGGAGGCGACCCCTCCGAGGCTGCCCGCGCTGTCCGCGCTGGCCGTATAGATGAGTACCCCCGCTTGCCCCGATTCGTCGTAGATGCGTTCGCGTAGCGATGCAGCGGGGTAACCCGATGTCAACGCGAGTTCATCAAGGAGCGCATGAGCAAAGGAGTGGAGCAGGATGCCACGGGCAGTCGGGGTCGGCAACCCTCCGGGGGCAGCAGCCCCGGTTAGCCTCTGAGCCTGGATGAGCTCATGCACTCGCCCTGCTGCGAAGGGTGTCTCTTCCCAGGAAGCGACGCGGTCCTCGTCCAACCGCAGGAATATGCCTTCGCCATGAACCTCGATGGCTGGAAGCCAGTCCGGCTGGGACTTCACCGTCAAGGGGGCGGGTTGGACGGCGCTCGACTCTTCCCCGTCCTCCGACATGCTCGGCAAGACACGAGTGAACCCATGCAGGGCACGGACCTCTCTCAGCCGAGACACTCTTGAGACCTGTGCGACAGACTTGGGCATGGAGCTGTTCTCCAGCGTCTCTGCCCGACAGAGGAACAGACGCTCGTCATCTCCCTCTACCGAGCCGGTAACGAGGGCCTTGTACTCTTCGATCCGTAAATCCGCCTGAGTGGGACGTTCAGCTGACAGCGCTGGCGTTCTATGAGCGTTGATCGCGGCAGCAACGTCTTCACGCGTGCATCCAGGGGGAGGCGAAAGAAGTCTCGCGATCTCGTCAGCCGGAGAGTCTGGATCGAGAGCCGACAGGTGCGCCGCAACGAAGTCTGCCGCTCGATGAGCCACGGATGGGATCGAGATCGTCGACCGCGTAAGACCGAACCAGACGTTCGATGAACCTCGCTGGAGGGTGCGTAACGATGCGGTGCAGTCCTCGTCCTCACTCCCCGGCAGCCAAGGGCGACGCCCCTGGCACCTCTTCACCCCTACTAGGGCAGCCACCTGGAACGCGCCTGCAAGCGAACGCGCCCGTCCGCAGGAACATCTCACGTAGAGATCTCCCAATGCTGAAGAAGCACCTCGCGCTTGCAGTGTCAGGTCGTGGGAATCCCCCAACGAACTCGACTCGCTACCATGCACCCAGCTCCAGTAGGGGAAGTCATCGATGTGCCCAGCGGTGCAGCAAGCCACGAAGCGTGAGGGCACCAAGGTGCCCTGCGGACAGCGAGAGCACTTCCCGGACCGTCGATCCTGAAGGTCCCACCACTGCCCGAGACGCCGGCACGATGAGCAGAAAACGTACTCGGGGAACCGCACAGCGGGGACGTCTCCCCGCATTCCCCCATCAGTCGGGGGCATCCTCAAGGTTCTGACACCGAGGCTCGCGGCGAGGCGGGGTTCGATCACCTCTTCCCCACGCTTCGGCCATTCGTCAAGGCCGCAGACCATGACACTGTCGTCCTGCACCGGCAGCAAGGCCCCTACTCCAAACGTCGAGAGAAGACTGCTCCGGCGTACCGAACCCACAATTTCAAGACTCACGTGAAGACCTCCGCCTCGAACGTCGCAGCCTGATCAGGTACACGATTGATTCAGCATCCACGTTCCTCATACTGGTCAGAGTGGGCCAAGGTGGCTCGCCCGCCTGGAGCTGCACTTCTTTGGACGGTCCCCCCGCCCACGCAGCGGCAGGGATCATCAATGCCCCCTTCTCATGATGCGGCCACCCCTCGTAGTGCGTCACGTTGCTGTCGAGCCAGTGGTCCGCCAACTCGTCCAGTTCGCTGGCGACCTGCTCTCGCAGCGAATCCAGATCCTCCGCCGCTCCTGGTGTGACACTGCCCAGGAGGCGTTCGTCAACCAAACGCATGCACTCTTCTAGCTCGCGTTCGACCAGCTCAGCGTTCGCTGCTCCAGCGCTGATCCGAAGTTGACTGTCTGAATGCCTGACGAGGCTCGTAAGGACGGCATGGAGAGCTCGATCTCTGGCCCTCGCCGCGAACGGGGTGGCGCTAGTCGCCTCGACGTGCCTATAGAGCGCGCGGTGATATGCGGAGAAGTTCTCGTAGTGAGACAGATCTCGACTGCGAGCTGCGTTGTATATGGTCACGACCAGGCCCGGGTCACGTCGGCCCACACGTGAGGTGGCTTGGATGTACTCGGCGCTGGTCTGCGGCTGGCCCATGACAGCCATCAGACCTAGCCGATCCACGTCCACACCCACCGAAATCATGTTCGTCGCCAGCACGACGTCAGCAGCATCTAGTTCACCCCGGGGTTGCTCCAGAATTCGGAGCTCCTCAGGGATCTCGGTTGACTTCTTGCGCGAGGTCATCTCGCGAGGCTCCGCCAACGTCCGGCAGTCTTCACCTCTTCTGTTGGCGAGGGCGGCCATCTCGGTCGGGACGTCGTCAAGCACCTGGATGTAGGAGCCGCCCAGGACTCGCAGGCTGTTGAAGTAGCCGAGCAGGGTCCAATAGAGATCGGCATCGTCGTGGTCAGGTGGCACTTGGCCAGCCGACTGGAGCAGCGACGCGTACACACGAATCATCAGCGTGGCGTGACTGGCGCTGGCAGCCATGACCCCGGCGTAGTAACGGGACCCCTTCTTCTCCCTGGGTGCCTCGACTGCGAAGTATGAGTCACTGTGCACCGCGCCTGGCGGCGGGAACTGGACGGCGTCGCGTGCGAATATCGCTCTGACCTGTTCCCTGGCCCGTCGAATGGTGGCCGTGGAAGCCACAAGTTTGGGCGGAGATGGCTTGCTGCTCAGGGCGTCTATGGCCGTTTCGTACAAACCGACGATCGTACCCAGTGGTCCACTTATCAGGTGGAGTTCGTCCTGAACCACGAGGTCGGGCGCTAGTGCATGAAGGCCACCCGGAAGGTCTATGGAGGGACCCCCGAAGATCCTTCCCGCTTCCGCTCGCCACGGCACCATCGCGAACTTGTCCACAGTCGCGATAAGCAGAGAAGGAAGTTCCCTGTACACATCCGTGTCTACGATGTGGACAGGGAGTCCGTTTCGGAATTCGCACCCGCTATAGGGGCACGTGACCAACATTTGGGTCCTGTTGTTGACGATCGTGTAATCATTCACACCGAGTTTCGTTCCGCACCAAGGGCACTGCCGCAATTGAACAGGATCTGCCGCCTCAGAGACTTCCTGACCGCGGGATTCACTCATTTGCCGACGGAGTTCACGCGCTGCGTCATCGATCAAGTTCGGGGTTGACCCCTGCCCCACCCACAGGCCGACCGAAATAGGAGCCGAGTCAGGGATCGAATGGGACCGGACCCTTTCTAGCGCGCACACGAGACCAGCGGCCCTTTGGTACTGCTGCAAGGTGAGCAGCCGCAAAGTGTACCGCATGATAACGGATACTCCCGCAGCACTCTTGTCACGCAGCCTGCGCAACAGAATAGCGATACCAATTATCCCGAGGTAGGCCTCCGTCTTTCCTCCTCCAGTCGGGAACCAAAGGACGTCGGCGACCTTCCGATCCTGCGATCCCGGGTCCACCAGTCCTTTGAGGTTGATGAGGATGAAGGCGAGCTGGAAAGGTCTCCATCTCGCGTCTGCCCGACCTGGCGGCGTGCCGATCCCACCAGCCCTGTGGAAGTCCTGGCGACTTCGTTGCTCGGACATGGCTTCGTTCATGAGTCGGAAAGCCGCCGCTACATTCGCGTCCGATCGTAGGACGGCAAGGCCCTCAGTCATCCGCTCAAGGGCTCGTAACGCCTCAGAGCGATGGCGCGCGAGCGTGTGCTGTTGCTTCTCATCGAGCGAATCGTCGCCATCTAACTGCTCAACCCAGGCACGATAGTCGCGCAGCAGGGGGTCCAACTCTGAGAAGTCGCTCGATGCAGAGAGCTTCACCATAGACAAGTCAGACCCACCGCCGCCTGCGGGGTCGCTCAACAGCAGTTCGTACCCCGGAACGAACTCTGTGACGATCTCCTTCACTTCGTCCCCGGACGCCCTCCATGTCACTGCACATCCGTGGCCAACCCCGAAGGCCTGAACGTGCCTGAACAACAACTCCTGAGACTCGATCTCTTCTTCGTCCGATCCGGGCGCAACACTTCCTGGTCGAGCCAAGAATCGTCCGTCGACGGTCTGGACCCGGATCTGCGGGCGGAACCAGCACGCGCCGTCTCGCTCGACACCAGCAGCCACCTGTGTGTTGATCAAAGTGAGGGTGACCGCGACCGTTCCAGCCGAAGAAGCTGGACGCACCAGCGCCCTGAGATCTAGTCCAGTCGCAATCTCGTGGGTTAGCATCCCGTGCTGATGCGGGTCGATGGTCACCTCGACGCTTATGGGGCTACTCCGCCAAGTCGGTGCCTCACCCGCGGTCGTCTCCTGCAGGATGTACCTGGCAGCCGAGACCTGGATCTGCAGTGCCTGCCGCCCACCGGTTTCGACTGCGAAGGTTAGTCCCAGAGATCTCGGGAATCGAACTCGTGACAGCGCCACCCCTGGATCCAGACGTTGGTCCTCACTGGACTGGCTACCCTCAACGTCCGAGTAGTTGGTGGACTCTGTTTCAACCGACGCATCGTTCGCACCTCGGCGAGGATCTGCTGGGTAGAGCACGCCGACGACGAACCGTGAGAGCGGAGCCTCGGTCAGCTCATCATCGAACGGACCGCCGAGGAGATCCTCACGGAGTCGCTGGACAAGCATGTCTCGGGTCGCATACGAGGATTCAAGGGTCATGATTCTTCATCCCATCTCAGCTCCAGTGGGCCGACGATACGCGCCCCAAGCCAAATGCCATGGCGACCGGGCCCGTCGGTCCGCGCCTGACCGACAACTGTCTCGAGCCCGTCCACATACCCGCCCGATAGTCCGGGAAATCGGTCGCCGAACGTCAACCGCCGCATGACTGCGCCGAATCCCACGCTGGTGCGGGCGACCACGATACCGTCAGTACGGGCTTCCCAGGAGGGAAGGACTTCGCCGTCCTCGAGCAGATGCTGGGCCGATCTTCCCCACTCCACGCTCCTGCCGATCAGACTCGAGGATACGTCTAGGGCTGGACCGAGAGCGCGCGAATCATGCGCTTCCATGATCAAGCCCGTCGACCCGTTACCTCGAAAGCTCCTCCGTATCCAGCGCCGTCTTCCGTCGTCGAACGCCCGGGAATGCCAATTGCGCACGTCGATCCCAGACACCCGAGACACGCGCGCCCTAGCCCGCGAAAGCGCAACGAATTTCTGCCTGACCTCCCGATCCAGGTCTCCTTCGGGCCGCGACCACTTGTCCACGTCCACGAGGATGACGTTGTCATACTCCAAACCCTTGGCGCGATGCACTGTGGAGGCCACAACAGGGGTAGTAGCCCTGCGCTTCAGAGTTAGAGGGGTGCGAGCCAGAGACGACGCGAGTTCCGCCAGGTCCAGCACTCGCCCGCTGGCCCCGTGAGCTCTCAAGGAGCGCCACGCTTCGTCCACGCTCAGACCAGGTGGAAGCAGTTGCTCGAGGCCACCGAAGTCGTCATAACTGATGCGACGAGCCGGCCACTCTTGGAGAGCTGCGCCGATCCACGGATCCAGCGCGGGCTCTTGTGCTCCGTCGGCACGTTCAGCAAGCAGTCCGTGATCTACGAAGGCCTGCGCCACGAGCGCCGCCCTCGCGTTGGTGTCACAGAGGAGTGCCGTCGAACCCCGCCAGGTCGAGACGTCGTCGACGCAGTCTTGGTCCACCACCCCCATCGGCGGGATGTTCGCGATGAGCTCCGAGATATGGCTCGATTGCTCTTTCACGCTCTGTCGCAGAAGTTGTGTCCGAGCGAGACTGACTGCTCGAGCATCTGGTCCTCTAGACCGATACTCGCCCAGCAGCTCACGGTGGGCGGGGGAGAATCGACGCTGGACCTCACCGAGGAAGGCCTTTGTGTCCCACGGCTCACGCTCATCGAGCTGGAAGTCGTACAGGGACTGCAGCGGGTCCCCTAGCAGTGAGAAACCCGAGTCCGTCGCGAGCGCCGACAGCAGCCCGAGGACGAAGCGCGCTCGCAAGCCCACCACGTCTTGGACTTCGTCGACGATCACGTGCCGGAAATCTCGCAACAGGCTTGGGTCCTCTTCGATCGCCGCAAGGGCTCGACCGATCTGGGTATCGTAGTCACCTGTCTCTGTCTGATCTCCCGCATCAGCCAGCAGCCTCCTAGCCAACGAGTCCAAGGTGTAGGTACCCACCTGACCACCGAGGTCCGTGACGTGCGCCGTCCTCTCCCGCACGACTTCCACGGCAGCACGGGAGAAGGACAGGACCAGGACCTCCTCGGGAAACACGCCGTGCTCTTCCACCAGCCAGGACACGATCTCACCCACGACCCGGGACTTCCCGGAGCCCGGGCCCGCCAGGACGATCTGCCTGCTTTCAGGCCCGATCCGAGCCACAACGACTTGCGACTCGTCCATGGTGCATGAGGGATGCGTCATGAGGCCCTGGCGCCCCACAGGTGGTCGAAGTGTCGGAAGGCGAAGACTTCACCGAAGTTCGTCAAGTTGTCATCCACGTTGACGACGAGCACCTCCTCCTTTCCTCCGTTGGCGGGCCCCCTTAGACCGCGGCCGATCATTTGTTGGTACACGTTAGGGCTGAAGGTCGGCCTGGTGATGTACACGGCGTCCACGGTGGGCACGTCGAACCCTTCGGTGAATACGTTGTAGTTCGTGAGGACCGTGACTGACCCATCCTTGAAGTCGTTGATGTATCGACGACGGACGGACGGATCCGTCGAGCCTGAGACCGCCCTCGCTTCGACACCGTGGAAGGACAAGAGTGCAGCCAGGGTTCTAGCGTTCTCCACAGACGTGGCGAAGAGGAGCACCTTCGATTCCCGCGGGAGCTCCAGGATGGACCGCACGATGCGGTTGTTTCTCCCTTCATCCTGCCCGATCCGACTCTCCACGGTCGCTGGAAGGCTGTTTCGCCAATCCTTGAGTTCAGAGAGTTCTTTGTCCGTCAGAGTCACCGAGGTGCCCTCCAGCCGCATCTGCCGAACCCTCGCAAGAACACCCATGCCCTGAAGATGGGCGTACACGTCCCCGCCGTCAAAGACACCGTCATCGAGTCGGTTCTTGTGGTACCGCCCTGCGAGAACTCCCGTTTCGTCATCGTTCCACCCTCTGAAGGGCGTGGCAGTGAGACCCAGCAAGGGGGTGGTCATGTCCGCGACCCTGTTGGCGCCGCCGATAGCGCTGAGAACTGAGCTGTACTGGGGACCTATGCTGCGGTGGGCCTCGTCCACGACGATGATCGTCGGATTCTTCAACCACTCGTACTCAGGTGGGAGAACCCCCCCAGCCCTACGGAGAATGGTGTCCAGCTTCGCCGTAGAAGCAACGACAACTTGCTTCCCGTCCCTCTCCTCAGCTTCGTTCTGCTGCCAGAGACGGGAGAGCGCCAAAGGCGTGGCCAAGCCTCCTTTCGCGCGCCAGACCTCAGACCAGGTCTGCACGGCCTGCTCGCACAACTCGTCTCGTTCTGCGATCCATATGACGCGAACATTCCCTCGCTGCTGCGCCATGTGCTCCACGAGTGCCTGCACCGCGACACGTGTCTTCCCTGCCCCGGTCGGCAGCGCCACCAGCCCCCTACGTGTCTCCGCATGAGGATGGAGCAGCTCTCGGATACGTTCACCCACCGAAGCCTGATAGTCATGGAGCTCGCCCAGGACCGGGGGACCCTCAATAGTGAGCTCCGCGTCGCGTGCAGAGCCGGGGAACCCCGCGAACTCAATCGGGAATCCCAGCGCCCGAACCCACTCACGAGCCGCCCGACGTCCCGCCCACTGAGCGGGGGGTTCGAGGTTGTTCTCCCGCAATGCCCGGTGATGCTGCTGCAGAACTCCGTACCCATCTACCGACAAGGCGAGCTTCGCCAGCTCGCGGTCATCGAGGTTTCGCCCTTGCTCGTCTTCAAGTGCCGCCAGTGCAGCCTTGGGAAGGTTCTCGGTCAGGGCGGTTGGGCCGATGGCCATGACGAGCTTCTCGAGGAGATCGTCAGTCTGTGCGATCTGTACCCGGAGCTTGTCGCGCCGCTGCTCCTCCATCCTTCTGAGAACCGCGTCCGGCAGGATGCGCAGGTTCAACTCCCGGCCAACCGCCAGCAGCACGTCCCGGTCCTGGGTGGCCGTAGTGAAGAGCTGACGACCGACGACCTTCTCGCTGAGACTCCGGCTCACCTGGCCGCTGGGCGTGGACGTGAGGAGTTCAAGGCGGGAGCACGGCACGACCTCGAGATCGTGATCATCGAGGTCGATGATGTTCCGCAGGGGCGGGTACCTGTCCACGAGAACGTACGTCTCGCCCGCCGCCTCGTGCTCTACCGTTTCCACCAGGATCTCGCTACCGTCAGCGAGGCCCCAGTTCTCAATGAGGGTCTCCGCATCACTTGGTGCGGCCAGCAGTGCTGGCTGATCAGCCGCAACGAGAGATCGATAGATCTGCTCTGAGCTGGTGACTGCCACTTCATCAGGCGGAACGTCGGCGTGTCCTCTGCCACGCTCCGCGCGAATGGCCTCCGGTGCCTCGTGGCCTGCCAGCGCAGCCCAGGCGTAGGCAAGCACACGTCTCGGCATGTCCCACGGACGGCAAAGGGCAATTAATTCTTCCCAATCCTCCCCTCGGAGGGCTCCGACCTCACCTTTCAGCTTTAGAGCTCGGACAGTGTCCTCGTCAAGGCTGAGAGTGACGACGGGAAGAGGTTGTTCGATTCCGTCAACCACTGCGTAGTCGTAGTCCGGAATCAGACATCCAGCCACTGGCCAGGGCCCGACCTGCGTAGGTAGATAGCCGTATCTTCTCAGGTGCCACCACACCGGGTCCAGGACCGTCTGGCTGCTTCGCTTTCCTGCGATTCGGACCCGCCATGTCTCTCCTCCGAAGTAGTAACCGAGAACGGCTCTCGTCAATTCGGCCCGGCCCTCGGGAGATAGCTCCTTCAGTGGCTCTAGCGGCCACGGCACCCGCCCCATGTCGATCTGAATGGCACTGTCTGGCAGCCGCGACTGTCCCGGCTGCTCACGAACAGCCTCCCTTACGCGATCCTCGGCCCCGGCCCGCCAGGTTTCGGCCGTGGGCGTCGGGTACATCGGGCGAGGCTCCCGGACCAAACCCAGCAGGCTCAGCAACTCGATGTCCTGGTGGTGGAAAGTCGGGTGGATCACGTGGTCCTTGTCCCGGGACCCGTCCCCGGGAACAACCGGCCCCGCCAAGAAGACCTGTCCGGCGCGCTTCCACGCACCCGACAGCGCACGTACCCGCAGCTCCGCCAGCAGACTGTCGCCGAAGAATTCCCGGAACGTGCGCTCCGCCTCATCACGTGGCAATCGACGGGACCGTGACCACACACTGTCCCAGTTGATGGGCTTCGCGTGCAGGTCCCCCCTCAGTGAGCCTTGGTCATCCAGGAGTTCGATCCCCAGGGAGTGCAGAGCGGACTCGACCTCTGGGTCGCCAGCTAGCACGGGGTCGATGAAGAGCCGATTTGCCTCCCGCTGCCCACCAGGGAGGAACACCTGACCACGCTTGCAAGCGTGCAGAGTGCCGTCCTCGAGGAGGAGCACACGCGCGTTGGTCAGTTCGGCGTGAAGTTCCGGTCTGCGACCTATCAGCCTGGCGACGATCTTTACCGCAGCGGCGGAGCGGGCAACCGTTGGCTCCTTCACCAGGTGCTCGACCCACTCACGCACTCCGACAGCAGTCCTCTGGTGCATCCCCATGAGCCTGAGGATCTTGGCGCGCCGCTCGGTCGAGTTGAGACCGTGGTGAACCCACCACTCCGGGTCATGCGCGGCACTTCCCCACAGGGCAAGTTCGTCTGCTTCCAATCCCTCTGGATGGAGACGAATCCTGGTGGGGTGCCGAAGCGTTCCTCCGAGCGAGGGGATGGATGAGACTGCGGAGACAGCCTTCATGATCGGCACATTGATCACGTCGTCAGCGTCGCTGCGGCTCTCCTTCCCTCGCGCCGGCAGGACATCGACAGGCACTGCTGGCCGCTCAGGCGAGAAGAGCTTAGGAAGCGCGCGCACGACGAGCGATGGCAGCACCGACGTGAGGATCTCGCTATTGAAAGTTCCTCCCAGCAAGCTCTCCCGATCATCCGCAAGCTTCCAGGGTGCATTCACCACCCCGGACAGTGTGGTCCTGTCCGCGGTCGGGAAGTAGGCCCAGAACTCGCCGAGCCCCCTCGACGCACCTTCGATGGGAGCCGCCCAGCTGACCTCGACCATGTCCCGGTCTGCCTGGTAGCCACCGTCAAGGCGAGCCGCGGCGCTCGGAGCGTGGGTTGTAGTCGTCACCAGCCACTTCGACCGCCGGCCCGCATCGTCAAGGAGGAGGATCTCATCGGCGCCTTCTTCCACGACGGCGCGGCGCATGTTGCCGCTGGCCCTGTCCTCGAGGTCGAGGCGTGCCACGTGCCTGGAGAATAGGAGGAACTCCGCCGGGAACCTTCGAACGCTCTCAGCTAGCACATTTCGCTTGCGGACGATCGGCACCTCGACGATGGTCGCGGCCCACTTGCTCAGTTCCTGGAGGACTGTGTCCTTGTCAAAGTGGGTCCTGGGGTCCAGTGGCCTGGCGATCCGCATAATCGGATACCTCCGGTGCCCAGGGAACTCCTTCCGGAACAGTTCCGCAGCCCACTGCCGGTCGAAGGCGAAGGAGCCAGTGCGGCTGTAAACCACTGGGGAGTCCGTCACGGCGAGAACGGACTTGAACCCCAGTCCAAAGCGACCGATGCGATCATCCCTCTTCACGGAGTGATGCGAGGCCATGAGCGACGTGACTCCTTCAGGAGTGAACGGTTCACCCGTGTTCGCAACGTAGAGCTTCGAGCTGGTGAGAATGACCGAGCAATGGCCGCGATCGTCCCTGATCGCGTCCGAGGCGTTCTGGACCAGCTCGAACACCTGGCGCTTCGCGTAGGCTCCTTCAGCGATCGATCGCTCGATGTTGGCGTCCTGAACGACGCGGTCCGGGTCGGCCCTGTACGTATCGAACAGCCTCCGGTTCTGCTCTTCCACCGCACCTGAGAGAGCTCCGTCCTTGCCCTGCCAATCGTCCACGTCAATCATCCTCGTCCCAGGTCATCCTCGACCCGACATCAACCGACCTGGACAGCCTAGCCTCACTAGCCCCCTCCGCCACAGGCCGGGTGATGCCCGAACCGATCAGCTGACACGATCGGGTCTGCTGCACGGGGAGGTGACATCGAGTCTGTGGTGCCGCGGGGCGCTGCAGGAGAGGATGTGCACCATGCCCAAGCCCTATCCGAAGGAGTTTCGTGAGGACGTGGTCCGGGTTGCCCGGGCTCGTGAGGACGGGACGACGTTGAAGCAGGTCGCCACCGACTTCGGGATCTCGGAGTCGTGTCTGACGAACTGGATGGCGATCGCCGACCAGCAGCCCGGGAGCGGGGCCGCAGCGCCCGCCTCGGAGTCCAGCGAGCTGCGTGATGCCAGGCGCAGGGTCCGGCTGCTGGAGCAGGAGAACGAGGTGCTGCGTCGAGCGGCGGCGTACCTGTCGCAGGCGAACCTGTCCCCAAAATGATGTTCCCGTTCGTCCGTGAGTTGGCCGTGCAGCAGGACCCGATCCGGGTTCCTGTGACGGTGACGTGTCGGGTCCTGGGTCTGTGCAGGCAGCAGTAGTACCGGTGGCTGGCCCACCCGGTCACCGAGCGCGAGCTGACCGAGGCCTACCGGGCTGACGCGCTCTTCGACGCCCATCGTGACGACCCCGAGTTCGGGTACCGGCTGCTCGCCGACGAGGCCGCCGTCGAGGGCGAGGTGATGTGTGAGCGGACCGCGTGGCGGATCTGCTCGAGCAACTCCTGGTGGAGCAGCTTCGGCAAGAAGCCTCGCGGCAAGAACGGCAAGCCGGGTCCGCCGGCGCACGAGGACCGGGTCCAGCGCGACTTCACCGCCGAGGGGCCCAACCAGGTGTGGCTGACCGACATCACCGAGCACCGCACCGGTGAGGGCAAGCTGTACATGTGCGCGGTCAAGGACGTGTGGTCCAACCGGATCGTCGGCTACTCGATCGACTCGCGGATGAAGGCCCGCCTGGCCGTCCAGGCACTGGAGAACGCGGTCGCTGCCCGGGCCGCTGCAGGCATGGATGTGGCCGGCTGCATCGTGCACAGCGACCGGGGCAGCCAGTTCCGGTCGCGCAAGTTCCTGCGCGCGCTACGCCGTCATTCCCTGGTTGGCTCCATGGGGCAGGTCGGCTCGAGTGCTGACAACTCGGCCATGGAGAGCTGGTTCTCGCTCCTTCAGAAGAACGTCTTGGACCGGGCCCGGTGGGCCACCCGCCAAGACCTGAGGATCGCCATCGTCACCTGGACCGAGCGCACCTACCACCGCCGGCGCCGCCAAGCCCGCCTGGGCAAGTTGACCCCCGTCGAGTACGAGACCATCATGACCACACCGGCCACCAAGGCCGCGTGACCCAACCTGTCACCTCCCCGTGCAGCAGACCCAT
>NZ_JBQGWG010000038.1:0-11323 GCF_052073805.1 Ornithinimicrobium panacihumi
GTCGACCCTCAAGTGACCGTCGGCCTGCTGTGCGACCCCGGCGGGTTCCCGCTGGCTGTGCACCTCTTCGAGGGCAACAAGGCCGAGACGAAGACGTTGATCCCGGTGCTGAAGGAGTTCCAGAACGCTCACAACGTGACCGACATGATCGTCGTCGCCGACGCCGGGATGCTGTCCGCGGCCAACCTGCTCGCGCTGGAGGACGCCGGGTTCGCCTTCATCGTCGGCTCCCGCGCGGCGAAGACTCCGTACGACCTGGCCGACCACTTCAAGACCAAGGGCAACGCCTTTACCGACGGCCAGACCGTGGAGACGATCCGGGCCATGGGCGCTGGCAAGGACCGGCGCACCCGGCGGGTGGTGTACCAGTACTCCTTCAAGCGCGGCAAGAACGATGACCGGGCGATCAACGCGATGATCAAGAAGGCCGAGGACGTCGCCGCCGGGCGTCGCCCGCTCAAGCGCGACCGGTTCGTCAAGATTGATGGCGCGACCAAGGGCGTGGACTGGGACCTGGTCGAGCGGGCCCGGTCGATGACCGGGCTGAAGGGCTATGTCACGAACATCGGCATCGAGCAGATGGACGGGCCCGCGGTCGTGGCCGCCTACCAGGACCTGTACCAGGTCGAACGGTCCTTCAGGATGGTCAAGTCCGACCTGCGCGCCCGCCCGATCTTCCACCAGCTGCGCGACTCGATCGAGGCGCACCTGACCATCGTCTTCGCCGCCCTGGCGATCTCCCGCGAAGCCCAGCAGCGCACCGGTGCCTCGATCAAGAAGATCCTCAACACCCTCCGGCCCCTGCGCACGGCAACCATCACCGTCGGCGGCCACCAGATCACCGCCGAGCCCGAGCTTCCCGACGAGGCCCGCGAACTCCTGAACTACCTCAACCCCGGGGTGTAACTAAGGCGTCACAACTCAGGTCCGACGGGGCGGGTACGTCCAGAGCGGCGTTCCTCAGGTGCTCGGCATTGGTCTTGACCCCCTTCGTCTCATAGAGCCATTTCTTGAGGCTCGGGAGTTCATCTCCTCGGCGTGGAGCCCTTCTCCATTCTGCCGTCACCTCACGCCAGGAGTCAGCTCCGGGAAGGAGGCGGTCAACTGGGATGTACTGGATGATGTCTCTCTCCCGCAGCCCGTAGGGGATGATGCGGCCTTCTCTGTCTTGTTCCATCGCACGGCCCAGCCACTGCCCCAGCCACTCACCTTCCCCAGTCCTCTTTCCGGAGGTCTTGAGTTTTTCCAGCTCAGTTCGTATGAAATGGGCCCCACGGCCAGACCCTTCCTTGTCCTTGATATTCAATGCTCTGGCCCAACTGTCGTCCAGTTTGCTCGCGTTCAAGTTGTCTAACAGCACCACCAGGTGTGCATCGGTGAAATCGAACAACACCCGCATGCTATTCGGGGCCTCAGCCAGGGTTAGTGGAGTCCAGCAGAGTGGTGTACGAGCATCCGGGTGAGCGTGTCCTGCAGACGCAGGCGCGGCCACCGCGTGATTCTTCGAGTGATCTCTCACAACCGACTCGAGAAGGAAGCACCACGATGGCCGCTGGCCCCATTATCGACCCTGAGCAGTTCCTCCACGAGCAGCTGGCCCAGGCCAGTCCGGACCTGATGCGCGAGCTGCTGGGTACGTTCATCAACAGCCTGCTCTCGGCGCAGGCCGACAGCGTGTGCGGCGCGGACTACGGCACCCGCACCACCGAGCGCACGAACCGGCGCAACGGGTACCGGCACCGCGACCTGGACACCCGTGTCGGCACCCTGGACGTGGCGATCCCCAAGCTGCGCGAGGGCAGCTTCTTCCCGGACTGGCTGCTCGAGCGGCGCCGTCGCGCCGAAGCGGCGCTGACGACGGTGGTGGCGACCTGCTACCTGCTCGGGGTGTCCACGCGGCGGATGGACAAGCTGGTCACCGCCCTGGGCATCACCGGCCTGTCCAAGTCCCAGGTGTCCACGATGGCCGCCGAGCTCGACGAGCACGTCGAGTCCTTCCGCACCCGACCCCTCGACGGCGGCCCGTACACCTTCGTCGCCGCCGACGCCCTCGTGCTGAAGGTCCGCGAAGGCGGCCGCGTGGTCAAGGTCAGCGCCCTGGTGGCGACCGGGATCAACGCCGAGGGGTACCGGGAGATCCTCGGCATCCAGGTCGCCACCGGCGAGACCACCGCCTCCTGGCTCGGCTTCTTCCGCGACCTCGTCGCCCGCGGCCTCACCACCGCCGGGCCGGTCGGGCTCGTCACCTCCGACGCCCACGCCGGCCTCGTCGAGGCCATCGGCGCCACGTTGCCCGGGACCAGCTGGCAGCGGTGCCGCACCCACTAGGCGGCCAACCTCATGGCCGCCACCCCCAAGAGCAGCTGGCCGTGGGTGAAGGCGTTGCTGCACTCCGTGAACCGCCCCGGGTTTGGTGGAGGGTCTTGATCTCTACGGGAGAGTGGAGTCATGCCTGCACCGAGGAAGTACAGCGACGAGTTGCGTGAGCGTGCGATCCGCACGGTGAACGAGACGATCAGGGAGAACCCGGGGATGCCGGTCAAGCGCGCCTGCAGCCAGGTGGGTGAGCAGCTGGGCATCCCGGGGCCGACCCTGCGGAACTGGTTCCGAGCCCTGGCCAGTCACCCGGGTCGACAGCGACGACGACCGATCCGCACGAGCGGCTCGTGCAGCTGGAGAAGGAGAACCGAGAGCTGCGCCGGGCGAACGCGATCCTGCGGTCGGCGTCGGCTTTCTTCGCGTCAATGTCACGCTGAGGGGGTCCGGTCGGGTTCGCTCCTTTTTTCGCTGCTGCGACGGACCTCGTCGTTGGCTGCTCGTCCGATGTGCGGCCCGGCCGGACGCCTTGGCCGTCGGGCACGGCGTGGCTTGATAGGAGCCTGCTCCGGGCTGGATTGAGGCGTGCCCGCCGTACCCGGCGACCAGGACGTCCATCCCAGTATCGAGCAGAAGGACCACGACCATGATGATGATCGGAACCGACTCCCACAAGCGCACCCACACCTTCGTCGCCGTCGACGACATCGGCCGTCGGTTGGGCGAGTGCACCCTGCGCGCCAACACCGACGGGCACCTGCAGGTGCTCACCTGGGCCGCCCGCTTCGGCGAGGTGACCTTCGCCCTCGAGGACTGCCGCCACCTGACCCGCCGGCTCGAGGGCGACCTTCTGCGCGCCGGGCAGAAGGTGGTCCGCGTCCCCACCCGGTTGATGGCCGGTGCACGCCGCGGGGCGCGTACCCCGGGCAAGTCCGACCCGATCGACGCCGAGGCCGTCGCCCTCGCGGCGCTGCGTCACCCCGACCTGCCGGTCGCCGAGCTCGACGGCCCTGCCAGGCAGGTCAAGCTGCTCTCTGACTACCGCCGCGACCTGGTCATGCAACGCACCCGCGCGTGCTGCCAGCTGCGCTGGCACCTGCACGAGCTCGACCCCGACCTGGCCCTGCCTTCCCGCAGCCTGCGGCAGGCGAACACGCGGGCACGCATCAAGGGCTTTCTCGATACGCAGGAGGGCATCGTCGCCCGCCTGGCGCGCAAGCTCGTGGCGCGCATCGCGGACCTCAGCGAGGAGATCAAGGACATCGAGAAGGAGCTCAAGGCCCTCGTCGGTGACCAGGCCCCGACACTGCTGTCTCTGCCTGGCTGCGGCGTGCTCTCCGCAGCGGTGATCATCGGTGAGACCGCCGGCGTCCACCGGTTCCGGGACAAGGACGCCTTCGCCCGGTTCACCGGCACCGCTCCGGTGCCGGTGTGGTCCGGCGCATCGGCCGGCAAGGTCCGCCTCAACCGGGGCGGCAACCGCCAGATGAACTACGCCCTGCACATGATCGCCGTCACCCAGGCCCGCGGCCTCGGCCCCGGCAGGGCCTACCTGGCCAAGGCCGAAGCCCGCGGCAAGGACCGCGTCGCCGCACTGCGACTGCTGCGCAGACGACTCTCCGACGCCGTCTACTCCGCCCTGCGCGCCGACCAGATCCCTGCCTCCAGGCACGTCCAGCAGGCCGCCTGATTCCTCGCCTTGACATAGGAGCATCGCCGAGCTCGACCGGCCCGGGCGCAGGTGATCGCCTTCATCACCGAGCACAAGGACCACCGCGTGGGCGAGGGCCCGCGGTGGGGCGTCGAGCCCTTGTGCGCCGTGCTGAGCGAGCACGGCATCCCGATCAGCCCCTCCACCTACTATGAGTGGGTGACCCGTCGGCCCTCGGCGCCGGCGCTGCGCGATGAGCAGGTCACCGAACTGATCCGGGCCGAGCGTGCCTCCTCGCGGCTGGTCGCCGGCCTGGGCAGGCGGAAGATGTGGCTGCGGCTGCGCGGCAAGGGCCACGACGTGGCCCGCTGCACGATCGAGCGGCTCTACCGGTCCAACGGCTGGGAAGGCGCCCGGTACGGCCGCAAACCGCGGACCACGATCCCGGACGGGTGGGCGGCCCGGGCGGCTGACCTGGTCAACCGTGACTTCGACCCGCCCGCGCCGAACCGGCTGTGGGTGGCCGACTTCACCTACGTGCCGACCTGGCTGGGCATGGTTTCCGTCGCCTTCGTGATCGACGCGTTCTCCCGCCGCGTGATCGGCTGGCGCGCCGCCACGTCGATGACCACGCCGCTGGTGCTGGATGCCCTGGAGCACGCGATGTTCACCCGCGCCCAGGAGGGCGTGACCGACCTGACCGGGCTCGTGGCGCACTCGGACGCGGGTTCGCAGTACACGTCGATCGCGTTCACGACCCGGCTGCTCGAGGCCGGCGTGGACGCCTCGGTCGGGTCCGTGGGGGACGCCTACGACAACGCCCTGGCCGAGTCGACGATCGGTTCGTTCAAGACCGAGCAGATCAACCGGCACGGGCCCTGGCGGGACGTCAACCACGTGGAGGTCGCCACCTTCGAGTGGGTCGACTTCTTCAACACCCAGCGGTCGCACGAGTCCCTGGAGGACCTCACCCCGGCCGTCGTCGAGCAGATCCACTACGCTCACAGAACCCTCGCCCAGGCAGGGTGAGACACACCATCGAGTCTCCGGACACTCCGGGGCGGCTCACCACCTACCACTCACGCCTACCCGCCGCCGCTTGACACAAGACATAGGGACACCCCCCTGTTTTGTATTGACGAGGCGTTGTCCATAACCCCACCTCGTCCGTCAGAGCTTTTTGCGTTCGATCAGTTTGCGCTGTTCTAGGCGCAGCGTGACGTCGGCTGATCGTGCAAGCTGTTTCGAGTGGGTGACGACGATGACGCATTTGCCCCTCTCATGGGCTGCATCCCGCAGAATCTCGATGACTCCTTCGGCGGTTTCCTCATCGAGGTTGCCGGTGGGTTCATCGGCCAAGATGACCGGTGCGGAGGAAACCAGCGCGCGGCCGATGGCCACTCGCTGCTGCTGACCACCAGACAGCGCAAGCACATTCCTCTTCGCAGCAGCGGCATCAATGCCCAGCAGGGTGAGGTCGTCAATGCTGGCCTTGGGGTTGACCAGGCGCAGGTTCTCCAGAGGTGTCAGGTAGTCGATGAGGTTGTAGTTCTGGAACACTAGCGCAATCTGGTCTTTGCGGTGGCGGGTGTACCCGGTTTCGGCAATATCATCGCCGCCAAACCGAACGGTCCCCTGATCGGGTGCATCGAGTCCGGCCAACAGGTTCAACATGGTGGTTTTGCCCGCGCCGGACGAACCGACGATCGAGTAGAACGTGCCCTCTTCGAAGTGATAGGTGACGTTGCTGAGCACCCGCTTGGCAGAGTTGGCGTAGCTGAAGTGGACATGATCAAGCTGCATGATGGCCATGATGTTTCCTAACTGAGTTTTGCAAGAATTCGTTTGGGGTGCTGCATGACGAGCGGCAGGACTGCCACAGACACTCCGATAAGCACAATGACGGCTCCCAACACCAACGCCAGGCCAACATGACCGACACCCATGCTCGACTGAATCGACGACAGCGTCTCCCCACCCACCTGGGCGAAGACCGCCTGCCCCAACCGGGAGGAAAGAACCGTCCCGGCCACTGCGGCAATCACTGCGGCCACACCGGCGAAAATGCCCGCTTCAATTGCGAACTGCGACAGCACATTGCCTTTGCTTTTGCCCAGAGACAAAAGGATGCCGATTTCGTGAATCCGTCCGCGCGCCCAGAAAGTGCTCACCAGTGTGAGCACGCACGCGCCGGCCACGCACAGGCCCAACAGCAGGCTTCCCAGCAGCCGGTCCACGCCAGAAATCGCCTGGAGTACGGGTGCGAACTGTGCGGAATTGTCCTCCAGTGTCAGCTCCGGTGCGATGCGCCCAGCAGCCGCGAGCGCCTCCGGCAGCTGCTGCGCGTTCTGCGTGAAATAGCGGCCCGTAGTCAGGGGCGCGCCCACCTTCTGCGCCGATGCAAGATCCATGAAAATGTGGTTCTCGGATGCCCCGGACGGAAGGCCCGTAGGGTTGTCGGTTTTGCCTTCAAGGATGCCGGCAACCGTGACCGTGACTTTGTCACCCTCGCTGCTAAGCGTGAGCTTATCTCCCAGACCGAGTTTGTTGTGATCAGCGAACGCGCGGTGGATGATAGCCTGCCCAGCGCCGGCCTTCCCCGCACCACCACCCGCACCAGCCTGCAAACCTTCGTCCGCGCCCACGTGCTCCCCTTCGACGAGCTGGTACAGCTTGCCCTGGAATGCCGGGTTGAGCGAAGAATCGCTGGTTCCGGTCACACTGACATCACCTGCGAACTGTGGGTCCAGCTGAACTCCACTGGCACCCAACACCGGCTGCGCACCTTCGGGCCGGGCCAAGACGGCCGCCTCAAGACTGTGCCGCGCCACCTGGGGCAGGGCTGCTAAACGCTCAGCCACCTCCCGATCGATTCCCGCGGAATCTCCCGAGGGGCCGCCCGGCTGGGCGGCCGGGCTCTCCCCCGCCCCAGGTGCCTCACCTGAGCCGGGCTCCACCTCGTCACCCGGTTTACCGGGCTCACCTGTTGACCCGACCGCCGTGAATCCGGCGCCGATGTTGGTGTTGATGGCATTTTTAACGTCGGCCATGGTGGAGCGCACACCGGATTGGGCGACGAGTGCTGTGAACACCGCGGTCATGATGAGCGTCATGAGCAGGGTGCGGGCGGGTTTGCGGGTGACGCAGCGGATTGCGCAGGACCACGGGCTGGTCATGTGGCGTCCACCAGGATTGCGCGGGGGCTCTTGCGCATCATCGGCACCGTGGTGATGGCAACGACAATGGCGATGACCGCAACACAGATAATCGCGGCTTGGATGACCGAGCCAGACGTCAGGCCCACTGTCAGGTTCTCCAATGTTTGGGCTGACGCGGAGGATTCCATGTCAGCACCGAACTGGCCGGCCTGAGCCATGTCCTGCGCTGCCGACTTGTTCACACTGGCTAGGGTGGTGTCTCCCATCCATTGGGCGAATCGGCCGGCGGCGAAGTAGGCGGCGATAAACGCCGGTACGGCGATCAGAACCATTTCGGTGAAGTACTGTGCGGCGATGCTGGTCTTGGTCACGCCGATCGACAGCAGCGTGCCGGTTTCCCTGTTGCGTTCGCGCAGCCACAGGAACAGGACCAGAGCCACGACCGCGGCGGCGAAAATGGTGGCGGCAACGGTGGTGTTACGCATGATGCTCTTGATGCCGTCAACAGCTCCGGTGATGCCCGAAAGGTACTGGGCCGATGGGGAGATCTGGTAGTTCTGCCAGTCGATGCCCTGCCCCTTCGCGGCCTGAGTGACCTCGTCGAGGTCGGCGTCGTTGCTGATGAAGAAGTTCGCGTCCTGATAGATCTCGTTGTCTGGCGTGAACTTGTACAGCGCGCGTGTGGTTTCAAGGTCGGTGAACACGGTGTTGGCGAAAAGCTCACTGCGTGTTGCTGCCGGTCGGGGATTGTCGCCGGATACCAGTCCCACAATTTCGGTTGTGACCTCTTCTGTGGACTGGCGTTCGTTGTCGACGTCGTACTTGTTGCCCTTCAGCGTGAGTTTGCTGCCCACGCTGAGGTTGTTGGCTTTGGCGAGGTCTTCGTGGATGACGGCTTTGTTCTTGTCATCCGGCTTCAGGTGGCGGCCCTGGGTGAGTTTCAGTGTGCCGCTGCGGAAGTTGTTGTCGATTTCGCTGTTGTTCACACCCCACACGTTGACTGCGTTGCCGAACTGTTCTTCACGCTGTTTGTCGTAGTCGTCGTGGTCGAGTTTCTGCACTTTCGCGCCCACGAGGTCAGCGGTGACGTTCTGCCGGGCCACGTGCGTCTCCACACCGTCCAGCCCCGCGAGTTTGTCGATGTCAGCGGGTTTGACGGTGCCGGCACCTCGTGGTGTTCCGAGATTGTGCAGGGGGTTGTTCTCCAGGACGAACCCGCGGCCAGTCTTTGCTTCGATCTCGTTCGACACGTGGTCGGCTGAGCGAGTGACGGCGCTTGCCGCCATAACCACGGTGGCCATGATGGCCAGAACAGCAAAGATGATGAGTGTTTTCACTGGTTTGCGGACACAGTAACGCCAGGCTCTCCCTACGAACATCAAAACTTCCCTTCCAAGGTGACAGCGGCGAGCGCCCACGCGCTGGTTGTGGTGCGCTGCCGAAGAGATCCTGGAAGAACATACTCCCGGAGTCTGGACTCATTCTGCATACCCCCTGCACCGGCCCTGTGAGAACGCCAGGCTCTCCCTACGAACATCAAAACTTCCCTTCCAATGTCCCGTCTCAGACTTCTTGGCAGACCGGTTATGAGGGCATGATCGGCATGACCGAGGAGGAGATGGCCTATGGGTCGACCACCTGTGATCCCGCCCGAGACGAAGGCTCGGATCGTGCTCAGCGTGCTGGCGGGCGAGACCAGCATCACCGAGGGGGCGCGCAAGGAGAAGGTGTCCGAGCAGTCGATCGGGGCGGTGGAAGGCGGAGTTCCTGGAGGCCGGCCGGATCGCGTTGGCCGCGGGCCGGACTGGGCCCTCGACCCGGGAGGCGCAGCTGGAGGCCGAGATTGCCGAGCTGACCACTGCGTTGGGTGAGGCGCATCTTGAGGCGCGGGTGTGGAAGAAGAGCGCTGAGGGCCGTCTGGGCCCTTCGAGGACCTCGAGGTAATCCGTACCGAGGCGGGGACGGCTGACCACGAGGTTCTGCGCACTGGTCGGCATCCCCGAACGGACCTACCGCCGCTGGCAGGCGGGAACGTCGTGACCTGGCCCAGCAGCGCAGGACGGCGTTCGCCAAGACCCCGACGGGTCCGAACATGGTGTGGGAGTTCGACTTCTCCGAGTACGAGACCGCCAAGGGCGGGACCTGGTGGGTGGCCGGGATCGCGGACTACTGGTCCAAGTACGAGTTCGGGTGGCACTGGTCGCCGACGGCGAACCAGCACGACGCTGTCGCCGCGGTGCAGCTCGCGCTGACCGAGGCAGCATCGATGCTGCCTGAGGGCATGGACCTGCTGGAGTACCTGACCGACCCCGAGACGGGGGAGGTCGTGCCCATCACCCTGGTGACCGACAACGGTGGTCCGTTCCGTTCGGCGCGGTTCGCGGCGCTGATCGAGAACACCCCAGAGCTGGACCATGTCCGCACCCGGGTCAGAACCCCAGGGCAGAACGGGGTCCGGGAGCGGGCGTTCCAGTCCTTGAAGTACGAGCGTCTCTACCGCGAGCAGATCGACGACATCCACGACCTGGCCGCTCACGGGGAGGACTTCCGTGGTCGAGTTCAACACGATCCGGCCCCACGAAGCACTGTCCTGGAACCGACCCCGCGACGTGCACCTGGGCCTGGCCGACCCCGCCACACCCAACTGTCCCGACGCCGAAAACCTGCCACTTCCTTGACACGGGACACGTCTCCGAGCCACGTGAGACCCGCCATCGCCCACGGCCGGCACGTGCCCCCGTTCTCGTGGTCGAACCGGCTCAGGCCCGCGAAAAACGGGCCCTTCAACTTTGAGCGTGGTGGGGCCCTGAGGTAGGGCTCGCGGCCCTGCGCCAACATGGGTGTTGTCTAGACATCCCATGAGCGAGGACCGCGAGCGTGCACCAGCCTACGTTCGACGTCGATGCGGCGTCGATCCTGTTCAACCTGTCCGGCTACCGAGTCGTCTCAGCCAGCCCTGCCGTCGGCGATGAGCAAGCGCGGCAGGTGGTGATCGAGACGACCACGAGCGAGGGCGCGTGCCCGTCCTGCGGGGTGCTGTCCTCGCGGGTCCAGGCTCGACCCATGCAGCACGTCAAGGACGTCCCGTGCGGCGGGGAGTCCCTGGACGTGCTCGTGCGCAAGCGGCGCTACGCCTGCCGGGAGCCGCTGTGCCCGCGGCGCTCGTTCACCGAGGAGACCGAGCAGCTGCCCGCCCGGGCCCGGGTCACGACCCGGCTGGCGGAGCAGGTGATCACCGCCTGTCGGGCCGAGCCGCGAGCGGTCTCCCGCGTCGCGCACGAGGCGGACCTGTCGTGGCCGACGGTAATGCGGATGCTCACCAGCACCGTGGACCTGGATACCGGCGTGGACCGCCGGCACGTCAAGCATCTGGGGATCGATGAGCACCGATTCCGCACCGTGCGCTACCTGCGCGATCCCGACACCCAGGCCGTGAAGCGGGTCGAGCCGTGGTCAATCGTGTTCACCAACCTGGACGACGGGGCCATCCTCGACGTCGTCGATGGACGCCGCGGCAAAGTCGTCACGTCCTGGCTGGCGGCCCGGCCGCGGTGGTGGCGCCGGCGCGTGCAGATCGTCGCCCTCGACATGTCCGGCGAGTTCCGTGCCGCCGTCCGCAGGGCACTACCGCGCGCCCGGGTCAGCGTCGACCACTGGCACGTGGTGCGGCTGGCGAACGAGATGGTCACCAAGGTCCGCCGGCGCCGGGTGTGGGAGCTGCACGAGCGCCGCGGCCGGGCCACCGACACCTCGTGGAAGTACCGCAAGCTGCTCACCTGCGCCGGTGATCGGCTCACGCTGCGTCAGCGGACCAAGCTGCAGCAGATCCTCGCCGAGGACGTTGAGCTGGCCGTCGCCTGGGGGATCAAGGAGCACGTCCGTCAGGTTCTCAGCGCCACTGACACGTCATCGTTCCAGCGGCACTGGGCCCACCTCGAGCGCGCCGTGCGCGCCACCCGCCTGCCCGAGCCCGCAGCGCTGTTCCGGACCCTGCGCGCGTGGCGGCGGGAGCTGCTCACCTTCTGCCGAACCAGGGTGACGAACGCGAGGACGGAGGCGGCGAACCTGACCGCGAAGACGATCAAGAGGGTCGGACGGGGGTACCGCAACCACGACAACTACCGATGCCGCATCATTGGCTACGCGCCCCGACCCATCGCGGCGTGAACACCCGCGCCACGCTCAAAGTTGAAGAGCC
>NZ_JBQGWG010000039.1:0-8732 GCF_052073805.1 Ornithinimicrobium panacihumi
TGTCGACGGCGCTCGAAAACTGGGCGGTTTCGGCGGTCGAAGAGTGAACGGTCTCAGTCTAGGGATTCCTGCTCGGCCTTGATGCTGGGAAGCGTCTCGACGCCGCGGTCGCGGAGCCGGTAGGAGGCGCCTTTGAGGGCGATGACGTCGGCGTGGTGGACGATGCGGTCGATCATCGCGGCGGCGACGATTTGGTCGCCGAAGACGCCGGCCCAGGAGCTGAACGGCAAGTTCGACGTCAGGATGAGGGAGGCGTGCTCGTACCGGGAGGAGACGAGCTGGAAGAAGAGGTTGGCGGCGTCCTGCTCGAAGGGCAGGTAGCCGACCTCGTCGACGATGATCAGGCCGTAGCGGCGCAGCCGGGTGAGCTCGGTCGGCAGGCGGCCGCGGTCGTGGGCCTCGGTCAGGCGGGTGACCCAGTCGGTGGCGGTGGCGAACAGGACCCGGTGTCCTTGCCGGGCGGCGGCGACGCCGAGGGCGGTGGCCAGGTGCGTCTTGCCCGTGCCCGGCGGTCCGAGGAGGACGACGTTGCGGTGCTCGGCCAGGTACGCACCGGAGGCGAGGGCCTGGATCGGGGTGCGGGCGCCGGGTTGGTGGTCGAAGTCGAAGTCCTCAAGGGTCTTGACCGCGCCGAAGCCGGCGGCGCGGATGCGTAGCCGGGCCCCGGAGGCGTTGCGGGCGGCGACCTCGCGTTCCAGGACCGCGGCCAGGTAGTCCTCGTGGGTCCACCCGCTGTCGCGGGCGTGGTCGGCCAGGCGGGCGGCGGACTCGGTGATCCGCGGCGCCTTCAGCGCCGCGGCCAGGTGGGTGATCTGCTTGAGCGACTCGCTCGCGGATGCTGGTTTGCGGCTCATCGCGACTCCAGCTCGCCGGCGTCGATCCCGAACGCCTTATCGTAGTCGGCCAGGTCCCGGACCAGGTCGTCGGCCTCGGGACGGGACCTGGGGTGCTGGTAGTCGCGCCGTAGCGCGGCGGCGGTCGCCACGTGGGCGGGGTCGGTCACGGTCATGCTCCGGGCCCACCGGCGTGGGTGCTCGGCGACCAGCCGGCCGGCCTGGCGGACCCGGATGGTGTCCAGGTCTGCGGCGACGTCGACCCGGGCCCCGATCGCGCGGGGGTCGACGGAGTAGTCGGAGGTGTCGACGCGCACGTAGTAGTCCCGGCCGAGGCGGACGTGGTTGCGCCAGCCCAGGTGCAGCACCGCCGGCGGCAGGGGCAGCATCGCCTCCTTGTCCGCGGCGAGCAGGTCCACCGGACGGGCCTTGATCGTGCGCACCGTCCGGGCGTTAGCAGCGGACAGCCAGTGGGCGAACTGGGCGTTGAAGTCGCTTGGGGACTCGAAGTGGCGCCCGGGCATGAAGGAGGTCTCGAAGAAGCGGTTGCGGCGTTCGACGATGCCCTTGGACTCGGGATCCCGCGGTGGTAGCAGCACCACCTTCGTGGCCAGCATCCCGGCGAACACCGCGACCGGCTCGGTCAGCTTGCCTCGTCCGATGCCGGGCTCGTTGTCCCAGATCAGCCGGCGCGGCACCCGACCCAGCTGATCCAGCAGCTCCCACGTGCCCAGGAGCAGGTCCGGGGTCTTTCGGGTCGGGATCATCCTCCCCAGCGTGAACCGGGAGTACCCGCAGGTCATGACCAGTACCGGAAGCAGGGTACGGGAGCCGTCCTCGAGCAGGATCTTGCGCGGCGGGAACCACAGGTCGCACTGCGCTACGTCCCCGGCCGTCCAGGTCAGCCGGTCGGCCGGGTCGATCGGGCGGTGGTCGACCCTCAGGCGGTTGACGTTGTCGCGGAACCATCGGATCGAGCCGGTCCACCCGACCCGTTCGGCCAGCACCGTCGCGGGCATGTCCGGCGTCTCCTCGAGGAGTTCACGCACCCGCGCCTCATACGGCGTGAACGACGTTGGACCCGCTCTTCTCTCGTACTTCGGTGGCCCGTCCGAGGCGATGGCGTTTATGACCGTCGTCCTCGAGATGCCCAACTTCCTGGCGATCCTGGCCTTCGGCACGCCGTCGGCGGCCAGCCTCCTGATCAGCGCCCAGTCCTCCATGGTGATCACACTCCAATCGTTGGCGGAGTGTTCACTTTTCGAGCGCCGTTACTGTCTAGTTTTCAAGCGCCGCCGACACTGCCGAGCTGCTGCCACTGCCGATACCCAGCCACCAGCGACGGGAACGGCTCGGGCACGCGCCCCGCCGTGAAGTTCGCTTCGTGCTGGAACCAGATCAACAGCGTGTTGTTGAAGCTCCGTGATCTGAACTTGGCAGCAAATGCCAGGGCGCGTGCCCAGTCCTCACCCGAAACCAGCGTCTCGACGGCACCGGTGAGGCGCTCGTGGAGTTCGTCGAGCTTTGCATCGCGCGCGGCTCGGGCATCATGCCTCGTCGTCATCGCTCCTGCCCCCTCCTGGCATAGACGGCACCCAGAAGAGGGCGGCCGTGTAGAAATGAGGTGCGCCAGGAGATCTCGTGGTGCGCCTGACGTAGGACATACCGGCCTACCGGCAATCTCGTGCTCCGTGGGGTTCGGTGCCGGGATGCTCCCGATATCCCGCTCGTGATGCTCAGATCGGGAGCGGCGTTCAGCTCGCTCGAAAGGTCAACTGCCGGTACCGGGTGGGGGTGAGACCGACGTACTTGCGGAACTGCTGGGCGGCGTGCCCGCGGCTGCGCCAGCCGACCTCCCGCATCGCCGTCTCGATCGGCAGGTCGGTCTCCCGCAACGACTTGGCAAGGTGCTCGGCGCGCAGCATGGTCAGATACGCCAAAGGCGTCTTGCCGTAGGCGTCGGTGAACACCCGGCTGAGCTGCGAGGGCGACAGATGCACCCTCGCGGCCAGGGCGTCGAGGGTCCACTGCTCCGCGGGTGCCTGATGCAGCAGCTCGGCGGCCCGGCGAGCCTCGGCACGCAACGGCGCGAACTGGCGATGCCGTGGCAGCGTGGGCCGGATATGCGCGCGCTGCGACGCTGATATCCGCACCGGGGAGACCTTCACGAACGGGGCGATCACGTGAGCGATGCTGAACCACACCGCCTGCATCCGGTAGAAGTTCCGGGCGAAGCGACCCTCGATGCTCCGCTCGACCAGATCATCCAGCCACGGCATCAGCATTCCTGCGCGATCCTCACCGAGGCGGAGTATCTGCGCGGGCTCTGAGTAGATCGTTTCGGCGAGCCCTTGGGCTTCGAGCCTGTCCTGCAACAGGCCGGCGTGCTGCCAGAACACCTGGTCGATCACGTAATCGGTGTCCAGGTAGATGGTGGTGACGGTGATATGCCCCTCGGGCTCCGAGCCGCACAGCACGTTCGCACCGAGGATCACCGCGTCGCCGACGTTGACGGGCTTCTGTCCGAACTCGCTGAACAGAATCGCCGAGCCCGACCTGACGACGATCACCTTCACACAGTCGTAGGCCACCGGACCCACCGGCGAATGGACCGTTCGCGTCCGCGCCAGGATCGGCTGATGATCGTTCGACCTTGACGGCATCGGCATCCCCGTGACGCGATGAGGTCGCTAAGGCCGGCCGAGGCGGCGTGCGATCGCCTCCTCTGCTCGGTTCAGTTCGGTTCCGAGTCGCCGGACCGTCTCCGGTGACAGGTCGCCTCGGTTCGCGCACATGGCGACTTCCTCGTTCATGTCCCGGACGAACTCGGTCACAACGCGCTGTGCTGTTGAGAACTGGGCGCCCTTGCCCTCCGGCTCCGCGCGTCGCGTCGCAGAACCCACTCGACGCGATGTTGCCCCGGACGCTGTGGTGTCTTCTTGTCCGCGGTCGGTGATCGTGTACACGACCCTGCGGCCCAGCCATGTCCCGGTGATGAGCCCATCGTCTTCGATGTTCGTCAGCCCCAGGCGCGAGATGCCAGACCGCAGTGGACGGTCTGATCCACCACAAGTGGGGACGTGGTCGACCAGGAGACGCACGCGCGCGCTTCTCGGATACGTATGTTCGGAGTGCCGTCCACGAGCGTGCTGGCCCACACGAGCCAGAGACTTTGTGGCCGTCGATCGTGGACATCTTCGTCGGTGGGCATCGCTACGCATTGCATGCCCTCAGCACTGACCGGTGCCGAACTAGAAGGGCTGCGGCCTCGGGTACGGAGCACTCTCGGTTGCGACCAGCCGGGAGCGCTCCTAGCCACAAGCACGAGAGCGTTGTGGTGGACATGAGCGGGAATCAGTTGGAGTCCACAGACAGATGATCCTCGTCCTCGTTCACACGCGGGCCGCGAGAAGGGACGAGGAGCAGGAGAGCCACGACGACGGACATCAGAAGACATACCGAGCCGACGCCGATCTGCGTGAGGTGCCAAGAGGAAGTGAATGCGTCGACTTCGGCGCCGTGGGCGCTGGTGGCCGTAGTGTCGAGGTTGCCGGCGGCGACATCGGCCGCGTGGCCGGAGTCACCCAGTCGGTCGGCGAGGAACCCTATGAGCGAAGCGCTGAACACAGCGATCACCAGAGCTTCTGCCGCACCACGGAGCGTGTTGAGGAAGCCAGCGGCGGTCCCGACAAGCCGCGCCGGAGCTAGGGCCATCGCCTGGCCATCAGTGATACCAAATGAGGCCCCCATGCCGACCCCGATCAGCAGCAGCGGGACCGCGACAAGCGCCGTCGTGTTTTCTGGACCTAGGACTACCAAACTGAAGTTGCCCGCGACAACGAGCACGAGCGCGGACATGATCAGCAGTCGCGCCGAGATGCCACGATTGACCAACGTGACAGCGAGGGTGGGGGTAACCAACACGGGCGCTGTCAGCAGCAGCATCGTCAAGCCCGCAGCCGCCGGGGTGTGACCTGCAACAGCCTGCAGGTAGGTCGGGAGGAACACCAGCGCGCCGAGGAACCCGATTGAGGTCGTCAAGGTCGCGAGACACCAACCCATGAATCCGCGGTCAGAGACGAGTTCGGGCGCGAGCAACGGGGAAGCGCTACGGCGCTGGGCGATAGCGAACAGAACCAATGCCACCACGCCCACGGCAAATGCCAGCAACGTCATCGGGTGAGCCCAGCCGACCTCCGGCGCTTCAAGAAGAGCAAACATGAAGGCGCTGAGAGTCACGACGAACAACAGGCTCCCGAGCCAGTCGGTACGGTTGTGATCGGCGTGAGTTTCTTGAAGCCGCGCGGCTCCGCCCGCGATGAGTGCGCCAAGTACTGCGAACGTGATGAAGCTGCCGCGCCATCCCGTCAAGGCCATCAGAGCACCGACCACCGTCGGCCCTACCGCGATGCCGACCCCGGCCATGGTGCCCATGAACGCGAAAGCACGGTTACGGGCGGCTCCTTCGTAGCTCGATGCCAGCAGCGCTCCGCCCGCAGCCATCACTCCGGCACCACCGATACCGGACACCACCCGTGCGATGTCTACCACCATGATCGATGGCGCCAACGCTGTCGCAAGGAACCCGCCAGAGAACACGACTGAAGCGATGATGAAGATTCGACGCCGACCCGCGCGGTCCGCGGCTGCGCCTGCGATGAGAGTCATTGCAGCAAATGCCAGGTTATAGCCGGCGACGACCCAATTCAGTGCTGAGCCCGAGGCGTCGAGTTCTCGACCGATACTCGGTAGTGCGATGGCTGTGCCCGAGATCGACATCGCTACTAGACCGACACCGACCAAGACAACCGGCAGAGTCAGCCGGGACGGCGGACGAGGCGCGTTCCTGGGGGACAAATCCGGGGTAGGGCTGGTCGCTTGAGAGTCCATTGCTATTCCTTCCAGTCGTGCGCTAACCGCACATCGACACGGCGACGTGAGAGCGACGGCAGGCCGAGCTTTCGGTTCGAGAGCCGCTGCCGAAGTGCCTTCGAAGGCGTGCGTTCCGCCGCCTTGAGTGGTGCACACTCACCTTAAAACCTCAACAATGGTTCAGGTCAAGGGTGGCGCTGCTTGAACGTGAATGCGACTCCGTCTGGCTGCGGCGCCCCTGGTGTAATGGTCTTGAGACTGCGTGTCGCACTATCTCTGAGACCACACCTTGCTTACGGTGACGGTCACGCGTTCCGCTGAGCCTGGCCTGATGTGATGGCTAGCTGGGGAGCCCGACGTTTGACCTCAACTATGGTTGAGGTTTTAGAATGTTCAGGTGCGGGTGTGGCTCCGGCACCAGACAGCGGAAACGAGTGCGTTGGGCGTGCTCCGCGAAGCAGGCGTTCCTGGATGCGCCCGAGGTGGTCGCCGAAGCGACTGGCACCCCGGCCATGAAAGGTGCAAAGCGACGATGAGACGTCCGAACTGGCAGCAGACTGAACTTACAGTTGGGGAACTCTCGGCGCGCTCCGGCGTCGCAGTCTCGGCACTGCACTTCTATGAGCGTCAAGGCCTCATTGCGAGTACGCGCACATCTGGCAACCAGCGTCGCTACCGGCGAGATGCGCTTCGCCGCGTCGCGCTGATCCAGATAGCGCAGCAGGTCGGTATTCCCTTAGCAGTGCTTCGCAGCCAGCTGGAGACCCTGCCGCAAGATCGAGCACCCAATCGTCAGGATTGGGAGCGACTCACAGCTGACTGGCGGGTTGAGCTAGACCAGCGGATCAAGCGTCTCGAACAACTGCGGGACAAGTTCACGGACTGTGTGGGGTGTGGGTGTCTGTCCATCGACAGGTGCGTGCTCGCCAATCGGAATGATCAGCTCGGAGAAGCGGGAAATGGGCCGCGTCGGCTCCTCGACGGCGGATGACTCCCGCACAAAGCGCCCATACCGCCCCGACCTCAGGCCGCTTGCTTAGACCGGAGGGTGGGGTGACTGCCAACACTGATCCGAGTGAGCATCGATGGTTCGTCGATCGCATCCGTTGCGCGAGGGTCACACGAGACTGCATCCGAGGTCGAGGCGCTAGGAGAACAGTGCGCCGCCATCTACCGGCCGACTTGGCTCGCTGCCGGGTCTTCGCGCATGGAAGGTCAGCGAACTCTGGCCAGCGCTCGGTGTTGGCACCCTGTCGCCGTTCAGGCCGTTTCCCAAGTGTCCCGAGGGGTGGCGCGTGAGCTTTCGACAGGTTCTCCGCGATGCCCCTTCCTGAGCTGCCACAGTTCTTTCTGAGGACGATCAATCGATGTTCGCTCAGCCTGCGTTGAGGAGATGTTTGGTCGCTACCTCAGCCTGGAGAGGGAGGACGCCGTTCCCTAGAGCGCGCACTTGCTGATTCGCGGTCAGATCACACGCCCTGGCCGTGATCCAGCCAGTCGGAAGCCCCATGAGCCATTCCACGAACTCTGGTGATGGACGTGGCCCGGCAGCCTCGTTCACGAGTGCAGGTGAGGGTGCTGCCCGTCCAGCGATGTGTTCCCAGCGGGTGATGGCGTCGGCGTAGCGGCCCCATCGTCGAACAGCGTCTCGATCAGTGACCACTGAAGCGCCCCAGGTTCTGTGCCGCTCCTATACGGGTTGCGGCTCTCGGTTGAGGGTCGCGTAGTGGGCGTTCTCGTACTCCACTGGGGACATCATGCCAAGGCTGCCGTGGAGGCGTCGCTGGTTGTACCAGTCGACCCAGGCAGCGGTGGCGTACTCGACGTCCGCGATGGTCTTGTAGGGCCCGTCGCAGAAGACGGTGGTGCGGATGCACTCGGTCTTGTACAGGCCGATGGCGCTCTCCATCAAGGCGTTGTCGAACGCATCACCGACCGAGCCGATGGAGGGTCGCAGGCCTTCCAGGGCCAGGTGCTCGGTGAATCGCAGCGAGGTGTACTGCGACCCGGCGTCCGCGTGGCAGATCAGGCCGGGTGCGACGGGGTGCCCGTCGTGGTCACGCTGCCAGATCGCCATCCGCAGCGGGGTCATCACCAGGTCGACCTCCTTGGTCGTGGCAGCGTGCCAGGCCACGATCCGCTGGGCGAAGACGTCCAGGACGAACGCGACGTACACCCACCCGGTCCAGGCCCGGACGTAGGTGAAGTCCATCACCCAGGTCTGGTTCGGGCAGGTGGCGGTGAAGTCGCGATCCAACAGGTCGCCAGCGCGCCGCCCGTCCTTGGTGGGGATCGTGGTCCGGATGCCCTTGTCGCGGCGGAGGCCGGACAGGCCCAGGGCGCGCATCGCCCGGTCGACCGCCCCGGCCGAGGCGTCGGGCAGGCCGCTGCGGCGGACCAGCGCGGTCATCTTGCGTCGCCCGTACAGCCCTTCCGGGGCTAGCTGACGGGCGCCGGTGCGGGTGTTGGTGGTCCAGGCCAGGTCGCGCACCAGGTCCATCACCAGAGCATCGGTGTGCGTGCGGGCCGAGGGCTGGCGGGAGTTGTTCTTCCAGGCCCGGTAGGTGCGCGCGGCGACCTGCAGGCCCTGCTCGCGCAGGACCCGGCAGATCGACTCGACCGCGTGCCCCTGGGCGCGCTGGGCGTCGATGAACGCCATGATCATCGGTTCCGGGGGTCGAGCTCCCCCACGAAGAAACTCGTGGCCGCCTTCAGGATGGCCACGTCCTCACGCAGCCGCCGGTTCTCGGCCTTCAGCTTCTTGATCTCCGCCTGCTCGGCCGTGGTGGTCCCTGGCCGGTCGCCGGCATCGATCTCGGCCTGGGCGACCCACCGCCGCAACGATTCCTTGCCCACTCCTTCCTGCCGGGAGACCGCCAGCACGGCCGCGGTCATCGTCGGGTACTCGTTGCGGTGCTCCAGCACCAACCGCACAGCCCGAGCCTTCAGCTCGGGATCGATCTTCTTCGGCATGACATGCATCCTTCCGGACTCGAAAGGAAGCGGCATCAAACCTGGGGCGCTTCA
>NZ_JBQGWG010000040.1:0-8577 GCF_052073805.1 Ornithinimicrobium panacihumi
TGAAGCGCCCCAGGTTCTGTGCCGCTCCTATACGGGTTGCGGCTCTCGGTTGAGGGTCGCGTAGTGGGCGTTCTCGTACTCCACTGGGGACATCATGCCAAGGCTGCCGTGGAGGCGTCGCTGGTTGTACCAGTCGACCCAGGCAGCGGTGGCGTACTCGACGTCCGCGATGGTCTTGTAGGGCCCGTCGCAGAAGACGGTGGTGCGGATGCACTCGGTCTTGTACAGGCCGATGGCGCTCTCCATCAAGGCGTTGTCGAACGCATCACCGACCGAGCCGATGGAGGGTCGCAGGCCTTCCAGGGCCAGGTGCTCGGTGAATCGCAGCGAGGTGTACTGCGACCCGGCGTCCGCGTGGCAGATCAGGCCGGGTGCGACGGGGTGCCCGTCGTGGTCACGCTGCCAGATCGCCATCCGCAGCGGGGTCATCACCAGGTCGACCTCCTTGGTCGTGGCAGCGTGCCAGGCCACGATCCGCTGGGCGAAGACGTCCAGGACGAACGCGACGTACACCCACCCGGTCCAGGCCCGGACGTAGGTGAAGTCCATCACCCAGGTCTGGTTCGGGCAGGTGGCGGTGAAGTCGCGATCCAACAGGTCGCCAGCGCGCCGCCCGTCCTTGGTGGGGATCGTGGTCCGGATGCCCTTGTCGCGGCGGAGGCCGGACAGGCCCAGGGCGCGCATCGCCCGGTCGACCGCCCCGGCCGAGGCGTCGGGCAGGCCGCTGCGGCGGACCAGCGCGGTCATCTTGCGTCGCCCGTACAGCCCTTCCGGGGCTAGCTGACGGGCGCCGGTGCGGGTGTTGGTGGTCCAGGCCAGGTCGCGCACCAGGTCCATCACCAGAGCATCGGTGTGCGTGCGGGCCGAGGGCTGGCGGGAGTTGTTCTTCCAGGCCCGGTAGGTGCGCGCGGCGACCTGCAGGCCCTGCTCGCGCAGGACCCGGCAGATCGACTCGACCGCGTGCCCCTGGGCGCGCTGGGCGTCGATGAACGCCATGATCATCGGTTCCGGGGGTCGAGCTCCCCCACGAAGAAACTCGTGGCCGCCTTCAGGATGGCCACGTCCTCACGCAGCCGCCGGTTCTCGGCCTTCAGCTTCTTGATCTCCGCCTGCTCGGCCGTGGTGGTCCCTGGCCGGTCGCCGGCATCGATCTCGGCCTGGGCGACCCACCGCCGCAACGATTCCTTGCCCACTCCTTCCTGCCGGGAGACCGCCAGCACGGCCGCGGTCATCGTCGGGTACTCGTTGCGGTGCTCCAGCACCAACCGCACAGCCCGAGCCTTCAGCTCGGGATCGATCTTCTTCGGCATGACATGCATCCTTCCGGACTCGAAAGGAAGCGGCATCAAACCTGGGGCGCTTCAGTTACCCGGGTCGTCCCAGCCGACCAGCCGCGCCCGTGCCGAGCGCAGCGACCCGTCAGAACCGTGGAACTCGACCGGGACAACTTCGATCTGAATCGCCCCGGGTTTCGTGGAGGCTCGGTTAGTTGGCTCCGGCCCCGGCGGGGACGGGGTTGTCAGGGTAGTGCTCGGGCGTGGTGGTTGCCCAGTGGTGGTCCTCGTACTCGGCGGGTGGGACGTGGCCGAGCTCGCCGTGCAGGCGCCGGTGGTTGAACCAGTCGACGTACTCGGCGACGGCCAGCTCGACGTCGCTGACGTTGGCCCAGCCGCCCTTGGGGCGCATGGCAGGGTTGCGGATGCACTCGGCCTTGAACAGTGAGTTGAAGGCTTCGGCCATCGCGTTGTCGTAGCTGTCGCCCTTGGACCCGACCGAGGCGACGGCGTCGGCCTCGGCGAGGCCCTCTGTGTAGCGAATGGCTCGATATTGAACTCCGCGGTCGCTGTGGTGCGTCAGCCCGGCAACGTCGCGGCCGGCCCGCCGCCGCGCCCACAGGCCCATGTCGAGGGCGTCCAGCGCCAGGTCGGTGCGCAGCGAGGTCGACACCTGCCAGCCCACCACCATGCGGCTGAACACGTCGATCACGAACGCCGCGTAGGTCCACCCGGCATGCGTGCGCACGTAGGTCAGGTCGGCCACCCACAATTGGTTCGGTGCCGAGGCGACGAACTCGCGGTTGACCAGGTCCGCCGGGCGCTCGGTCTCGGCGCCCTGCCCGAAGGTGGTCCGGGCGGTCTTCTCCCGCGGGATGCCCCGCAGCCTGGCCGCCTGCATGAGCCGCTCCACGGTGCAGCGCGCCACCGCGCTGCCCTTCCTCCTCATCTCGGCGTGGACCTTGCGGGCCCCGTAGACGCCCAGGTTGGCCTTGTGGACGGCCTTGATCTCTTCGGTCAGCTCGGCGTCACGCACCGCGCGGGCCGAGGGCGGGCGGTTCCGGGCGGCGTAGTAGGTACTCGGGGCGATCTGCACGCCGGCGTCCCGCAGGACCGTGCAGATCGGCTCGACCCCGAACCGGTCGCGGTGAGCGTCGATGTAGTCGACCAGCACCGCGGTGGGCACCTCTACCTGAGCTTGCGGTCGAGCTCCGCGGCCGCGAAAAAAGCCGCGGACGTTTTCAGGATCTCGTTCGCCCGGCGCAGCTCACGCACCTCACGCTCGAGATCGGCCAGGCGCTGCGCGTCATCGCTCGTGGTGCCCGGCCGGACGCCGTCGTCGATCTCGGCCTGCCGGACCCAGTTGCGCAACGCCTCGGGATGCACCCCCAACTGGTCCGCGACCCGCTTGATCGCCCCACGAGCCGACTGCGGGTCGGCCCTGGCGTCCAACGCCATCCTCGTCGCCCGCTGCTGCAGCTCGACGCTGTACTTCCTCGGTGCTGGCATGGTGCTCATCATCCTTCCCAGGATTGAAAGCCTCCATCAGACCCGGGGCGATTCACCCTGACGGGTACACCGGCCCGCACATTGAGGAACCCGCTCCGGTCCCAGCCTGCCCGGCGGTTAGGGCGAAGCTGTGGGCCACCAGCGGTAGGAGAGGGTCGGGAACGCCACCCTGACCGCACCCGATAAGGAACACGGAAAGCAGCGGCGTCCCAGGGCGGGGCCACCCGGCGGACTACGGCGACTTGTCCGCCAGCCAGGCGGTGATCTCGGGGCCCATGGGGTAGGGGCACGCTACTTCCGCCCGAAGATAGGCGTTCGGATCTTCAGGGTAGGGACTCCAGCGGTCGTCAAGGGCCTGCTCATTCCCTGCGTAGACGAGGTACTCGTTGGCGATGAAGGCGTCCACGCTCGGCGGCTCGGTCGATGGTGGGTAGCCACGCTGCCGGAGGCAGTCTGCTGACTCGACCAGGAGGGCGTGCTGGGCTCGGAGCTCGTCAGCGGAGTAGGGGATCTCGGTGGGAAGGGGCCCGAGCCTTTCCGTGATCGCCTCGTGGCATGCGGCTGACTGGGCCCGCCGAGCCTCGCGCTGATCTGATCCGCCGCCCGTGATCGTGATTCCCTCGCCGTCGTAGTGGGCGGGGAAGCCGTTCTCGGTGAGGCACGAAGCTTTGGCGGTCCACCACTGCCTGGCCATCTCGGCTTCGTTGCTCCGGTCGATCGGTGCCTCGGGGATGGCCATGCCCCACGCAGTCTCGCGGAGCGGGGCTGCCGTCGGGCCTCGCCCCGGATCGGGCTCAGCTACCCGCTGCGTGTGGGTTGCAGACTCCGTGGCCGGGTGACCGGAGTCGGTGCAGGCCGTCAGCGCCGCGCCAGCGGACACCAGGAGGATGACTGCACGGCTTCGGGGCAGGCTCACGGATTGAGACAGAAGGAGTAGGTGCCAGAGCTGCTGACGGTCCCGGATCCGGGCGCCTCAACCGACCAGTAGCCACCGTTGTACGTGCCAGCGACGTACCAGTAGCCCGGAGCTCCGCTGCGTTCGGTCTCGTACGGCTGGCCTGGGCCAACAATGTTCAGGGTGCCCGATCCTTGTGCGCGCACCCACGGATCAGACGGCTGAATGCATGAGGAACGGTACCGGTACCCGTCCTTGAATCCGTACGCGCTGCCCGGTATCGCCGTTGATACCACCAGGGCCAGGGCGAGCGCGCCACACGCCACAACCTGCGAGACAGACTTTGAACGAACCACTCCTAAGCTCCCGTCCAGCTGAGTGTAGATTCGCGGTCAACATACCAGACACGGCGAAAGGGGCAACCACAGCGGGACCGCCCATCCAAGGTATCGAGCGGGCGCGTGACGCCGGGGTGGGTCTGATGCTCCTATGGGGTGTCAAGCGGCTGTGAGCCATTGGCGGTAGCGGTCGGCGAAGTCGTCGTCGCGGCGTCTGCCGAGCTCGAGTTCACCGACTCTGGCTGGCCAGACGCCCATCGCGGAAGCGGCGTTGGTAAGGGTGATGTTCTTGGCCCGGCGTGAGGGTCGGAGGTCTGAGTAGTCGGGCACGGGGCAGTGGCCGGTGAGGGCCTGGAAGATCTCGCGGGCGACAGCTCGCTTGAGCGCCCGGTACACCGCCGGCACAGTCCAGCCCTTCTCGAGGTGCTTGTCGCGATAGGCGCGGGTGGTCGGGTCGTGGGTCATGCGGTTCTTCACGACGCGGTGCAGGGCGGCGTTGGCCTGTCTGTCCCCGCCGCGGGAGAGCCGGTGACGATCGGTGCGTCCGGAGCTGACGGGGATGGGCGAGGTCCCGCACAGCGCCGCGAAGGAGGCGGAGCTGCGCAGCCGGTCGGGGTTGTCCCCGGCGGTCAGGAGCAGCTGGGTCCCGGTGACCGGTCCCACGCCCTTGATGGCCATCAGGCCGGGGTTGGCCCGGGTGGCACGGGCCAGCATCCGGGCCTCGATGTCGGCGATCTCGGTGGCCAGGTCACGGTGGCGACGGGCCAGTGCACGGAGCGCGTGCAGCAGGTCCGCCTCGTCAGGGTCGGCGCACCGGCCCGGTCGCAGCCCGGCCAAGGTGCTCAGCAGCTTGGCGTCAGGCAGGTCCCGGTACCGGTCACGGACGGCAGCGGGGGCGTTGACGAGCACGCAGCCGATCTGCCGCCAGGCGGCCTGCTGGGCCTTGAGAGCCGATCGTCGGGTGATGTTCAGGGCACGCAGGGGTTCGATGCTGGCGGACTTGGGGTCGGTGCTGGCCTCGCCGGACAGCACGGACCGGGCGGCCCGGTAGGCGTCCAGGGCATCGGTCTTGCCCTGCTTGCGGCGCTCGGCCGGGCGGGTCCGGTTGACCTCCACAACCCGCACTCCGGCGGTCGTCAGCTCGGTGGCGATCCCGCGTCCGTAGCTGCTGGTTCCCTCCACCCCGACGGCGGTCAGTGGCCCGTGGCCGATCAGCCAGGCGACTGCGCGGCGGTACCCGGACTGGGTGGTCGGGAACTGTCTGTCGTCGACGTGCTGGCCGATGTCGGTGATAACGGCCACGTGGATTGTGTCCTTGTGCGAGTCGATACCACCGACTCGTCCTGGTGCGTCAGTCATGATGGGACCGGCCCTTTCTGATCCGAGGGGTCGGCACCGGCCGGGTCGGTCAGACAGGACATGCACCGGGCCCGCGTCACCGGGCCAGGCTCGTATTAGGTCATGCCCGACCGGCCGGTGCTCCGTGTCACACGGTGAGGGCCGGACTGATCAGACCATCGGTAGCCCAGCAGGGCACCAGTCAGAGGGTGGGTCACGACCCTCACCGCGCTGCTACAAGCATGCATGTCCGATGAACGGTGTTTCTGGCGTTCATCTCAGAGGTTCTCCGCGGCCGGCATGCGGTCGGCGAAGGTGACGGCGAAAGCGTTGAGCGCGGGCTTCCACCGCATGGTCCATCGTGCCTGCCCCGTGCCCTTGGGGTCCAGCCCGCGGGTCACCAGGTACAGGCACTTCAGCGCGGCCTGCTCGGTCGGGAAGTGCCCGCGCACGGTCACCGCGCGCCGGTACCTGGCGTGCAGGGACTCGATGGCGTTGGTGGAGAACAGCACCCGGCGGATCTCCACGTCGTAGGCCAGGAAGGGGATGAACTCCTCCCACGCCGCTCTCCACATCTTCGGGATCGCGGGGTAGGGCTTGCCCCACTTCTCCTCCAGCTCCTCGAACGCCGCCCACGCCGCCTCAACCGAAGGTGCGGTGTAGATGCGGCGCAGGTCCTTGGCCAGCTGGTCCCAGTACTTCCGGCTCGCGTAGCGCAGCGTCGCCCGGATGAGGTGGATCACGCAGGCCTGCACGATCGCCTGCGGGAAGACCGCGTTCACGCTGTCCGGCAGGCCCTTGAGGCCGTCGCAGACGATGAAGAACACGTCGGCCACGCCGCGGTTCTTCAGGTCAGCCAGGACGTTCATCCAGAACTTCGCGCTCTCGCCACCACCCTGCCCGGCCCACAGCCCCAGGACGTCTCGGCGACCGGCCAGGTCGACCCCGATCGCGGCGTAGAAGGGCTGATTGCCGACCTGCCCGTCGCGGACCTTCACGTAGATCGCGTCGATGAAGATCGCCGCGTACACCGGCTGCAAAGGACGCGAGGCCCAGGCAGCCATCTCCTCGAGCACCTTGTCCGTGATCCTCGAGACCGTGTCCTTGGAGATCGAGGCGCCGTACACCTCGTCGAAGTGCGCGGAGATCTCACCGGTGGTCAGGCCCTTGGCGAACAGGCTGATCGCGACCGCGTCCACGTCCGAGAGGCGTCGTTGGCGCTTCTTGACGATCACCGGTTCGAACGTGCCGGCCCGGTCCCGCGGCACCGCGATCGTCACCTCCCCGGCGGCGTCAGTGAGGACCGTCTTGGGTCGGGTGCCGTTGCGGATGTTGCCGTTCTCCGTGGTGGGTGCCTGGTGCTTCTCGTGGCCGAGGTGCTCGGCCAGCTCCTCTTCCAGGGCTGTCTCCAGGACGGTGGCGGTGATCGACTTGAGCAGCCCGTCCGGGCCGGTCAGGTCCTCACCACGTGCCCGGGCAGCCTTGACCAGCTCCCGGACCGCGGCCTGCTCGGCCTCGCTGCGCGAGGTCGTCCTCTTCACCTTCTTCGGCATCGAGCTCACGCTCGTGATCTTCTCGGTCATCACATGACCTTCCCCGCCAGCTGAGCCGGCGTGTCAGGCCAGAAACACCGTTTGGCGGACAGTCCCTTGCGCTGGGGACCCGAGTCTTCGGGCGTGGTTGGGGCCATGAACCCCTTCCGCCGCACCTTCGTTACATGTAACGTGGTGGGTATGACGGTTAAGCATCGAGTCAGCGAGTACCGGCGCAGGATGCGCGCACGCGGCCTTCGACCTGTGCAGATCTGGGTGCCGGACGTGCGTAGCGAGCGCTTTGCACTGGAAGCGGAACGTCAGGCGGCCCTGGTCGCCAGGGCGGACGAGCAGTCCGATGACCAGGAGTTCGTCGAAGCCGTCACCGCCCCCTGGGACGAGGAGTGAGGCGCGGCGAGCTGTGGACCGTCGCCGGGGGTGTCTACGCCTCCAAGCCGAGGCCCGCGCTGATCGTGCAGGACGACCTCTTCGAGGGCACTGCCTCGGTGACCGTGGCGCCCCTGACGACGACCCTGGTCGATGCCCCTCTGCTTCGCGTACGCGTCGCCGCCGATGATCTCACCGGTCTTCAGCACGACAGCCAGGTCATGATCGACAAGGTCACCACAGTCCGCCGCGAGAACGTCGGTGCGCGCGTTGGCCGCCTGGCGCCTGAGAGTCTCGTGGAGGTCGAGCGCGCCCTGATGGCTTTCCTCGGCCTGGCTAGGTAGCTGAGGAGCGAGACCACTGCGGACGTCCGCATTTGCCGCGGGTCGCTCGCCTGTCGTTCACCGTCCAGCCTTCCCTGTGCCACATTTTCGTTATACGCTCTCTTCATGGCAGGTGATGACCGGGTGACGGATGAGCAGGTCCAGAAGTGGGCTGACCAGGCCGAAGCCGGGTACGACGTCGAGGAGCTCAAGCGCCGCGGGCGAGGACGCCCCGGGCGTGGAGCCGAGCCGATGCAGGTGATCGCGGTGCGCCTTACGGCCGAGGAGATCGCGGCGTTAGACGCTTACGCCTCGCGGGAACACCTGTCACGCTCGGAAGCGATCCGACGAGCCCTCGCCAGCTACGCCGTGTGAAGGTTCACCGCAGCGCCCGCAAGCACGGGGTGCTGCCCGAGGACGCGACGCAGGCCGCGGACCTGCCGTTGTGGATCGAGCCGCTCGAGAACGAGGAATGGCCACACCGCGAGCTGCGGCTCGGCTTCGACACTCAGGCGCGGCTCCTGGAGACCGTGGTACTGATCTTTCGCAGCGGCGAAGAAATGGTCATTCATGCGATGCCGGCTCGTCGTCAGTACTGGGATCTTCTGCCCTGATCAAACACGCGGATCTAATGGGTTGTACCGATCCTCTGGCAGGCTCGGTTCCGGTAGCGGCCGGCGGGTCAGCACTCTCCGACCTGAGTTGTGACGTCTTAGTTACACCCCGGGGTTGAGGTAGTTCAGGAGTTCGCGCGCCTCGTCGGGAAGCTCGGGCTCGGCGGTGATGTGGTGGCCGCCGACGGTGATGGTTGCCGTGCGCAGGGGCCGCAGGGTGTTGAGGATCTTCTTGATCGAGGCACCGGTGCGCTGCTGGGCCTCGCGGGAGATCGCCAGGGCGGCGAAGACGATGGTCAGGTGGGCCTCGATCGAGTCGCGCAGCTGGTGGAAGATCGGTCGGGCGCGCAGGTCGGACTTGACCATC
>NZ_JBQGWG010000041.1:0-6959 GCF_052073805.1 Ornithinimicrobium panacihumi
GGGTCTGCTGCACGGGGAGGTGACATCGAGTCTGTGGTGCCGCGGGGCGCTGCAGGAGAGGATGTGCACCATGCCCAAGCCCTATCCGAAGGAGTTTCGTGAGGACGTGGTCCGGGTTGCCCGGGCTCGTGAGGACGGGACGACGTTGAAGCAGGTCGCCACCGACTTCGGGATCTCGGAGTCGTGTCTGACGAACTGGATGGCGATCGCCGACCAGCAGCCCGGGAGCGGGGCCGCAGCGCCCGCCTCGGAGTCCAGCGAGCTGCGTGATGCCAGGCGCAGGGTCCGGCTGCTGGAGCAGGAGAACGAGGTGCTGCGTCGAGCGGCGGCGTACCTGTCGCAGGCGAACCTGTCCCCAAAATGATGTTCCCGTTCGTCCGTGAGTTGGCCGTGCAGCAGGACCCGATCCGGGTTCCTGTGACGGTGACGTGTCGGGTCCTGGGTCTGTGCAGGCAGCAGTAGTACCGGTGGCTGGCCCACCCGGTCACCGAGCGCGAGCTGACCGAGGCCTACCGGGCTGACGCGCTCTTCGACGCCCATCGTGACGACCCCGAGTTCGGGTACCGGCTGCTCGCCGACGAGGCCGCCGTCGAGGGCGAGGTGATGTGTGAGCGGACCGCGTGGCGGATCTGCTCGAGCAACTCCTGGTGGAGCAGCTTCGGCAAGAAGCCTCGCGGCAAGAACGGCAAGCCGGGTCCGCCGGCGCACGAGGACCGGGTCCAGCGCGACTTCACCGCCGAGGGGCCCAACCAGGTGTGGCTGACCGACATCACCGAGCACCGCACCGGTGAGGGCAAGCTGTACATGTGCGCGGTCAAGGACGTGTGGTCCAACCGGATCGTCGGCTACTCGATCGACTCGCGGATGAAGGCCCGCCTGGCCGTCCAGGCACTGGAGAACGCGGTCGCTGCCCGGGCCGCTGCAGGCATGGATGTGGCCGGCTGCATCGTGCACAGCGACCGGGGCAGCCAGTTCCGGTCGCGCAAGTTCCTGCGCGCGCTACGCCGTCATTCCCTGGTTGGCTCCATGGGGCAGGTCGGCTCGAGTGCTGACAACTCGGCCATGGAGAGCTGGTTCTCGCTCCTTCAGAAGAACGTCTTGGACCGGGCCCGGTGGGCCACCCGCCAAGACCTGAGGATCGCCATCGTCACCTGGACCGAGCGCACCTACCACCGCCGGCGCCGCCAAGCCCGCCTGGGCAAGTTGACCCCCGTCGAGTACGAGACCATCATGACCACACCGGCCACCAAGGCCGCGTGACCCAACCTGTCACCTCCCCGTGCAGCAGACCCATCTGTGGATCATGGTCGTCATCACATTCCACCAGTTACGATGGGGGTTCGGTCGGCGTGAGAGAAAGGAAAACATCGAGGTGAGTGGACGGATCACGAGCCTCGACCTCTTTGCAGGGGCTGGCGGGCTCACTGCTGGGCTCCACTCGAGTTCGTCCGTCTTCGAAACTCTCCGAGCGGTGGAGCACGACCTCGCTGCCGCGGCCACGTTCGAGGCGAATCATGGAGACAACATCGTTTACGCGGGGAGCATCGAGGACTGGCTCACCGTCGACGACGTCCCTGCGGTTGACTTGGTCGTCGGCGGCCCCCCTTGCCAGGGGTTCTCCCGCCTCAACCGCTCACGAGTGGGCCTGGAGCGGAATATGCTCTGGCAGCTCTACGCCGAGACGCTCGTGCGCGCGCAGCCGAAGTGGTTCGTCATGGAAAACGTTGCAGCATTCATGTCGACATCTGAATTCCAGGAACTATCGTCGTGGGCCCGCCCAGGGGGCGCATTGGCTGATTGGTCGATCGACGTACGCATCCTCACGAGCTCAGATTACGGGAGCGCCCAACGCCGGCAGCGCGCCGTCGTCCTCGGCACCCACAGAGATCTTTCCCCCCTCCGCTGGCCAGCACCATTATCGACTAGCGAATCCTTAAGAACGGTTCGCCACGCGATTGACGACCTTCGCGGAAAGGCCACAGGCATTGATCTTCCCGACCGGAAACGGGTCTTCCAGGGACTCGAGCTCCCAGGTGCGTTCCGCACAGATGAGTTGCACCTCACTCGCAGGTTCACTCACCTCTCCAAGGAACGTTTCAAAGCCATTCCAGAGGGTGGGAACAGGTTCAACCTCCCCGAACACCTTAAGTCACCCTGCTGGGTCACGCACACCTCTGGTTCGGGTGACGTGATGGGACGGCTGCACTGGAACAAGCCTTCCGTGACCATCCGAACTGAGTTTTTCAAGCCTGAAAAGGGCCGTTATCTGCACCCAGAAGAGGACCGGTCGATCACCCATCACGAGGCTGCGCGACTGCAGGGCTTCCCAGATGATTACCTTTGGGTAGGAAGCAAGGTTGACATCGCGCGCCAGATCGGAAACGCCGTTCCTCTCGAAATGGCGCGAGCGCTGGGCAGATCTATCCTGAATGCCGCGGGACTTTTCGACACGGCTAGCCTCGAACCCCAGCAGCTCAAGTTCTTTTTAGCATGAGAACTGGCAAGGAGATTCAGTGAGGTTGAAGGTCCTCGACGTCTTCAGCGGATGCGGAGGCCTCACGTCTGGCTTTGTGCAGTCTGGCCATTTCACACCGGTCGGGGCCGTCGAGAAAGACTCGGATGCCGCAGCCAGCTACGCCCTAAACTTCGGGGAGCATATTGCCGTTACAGACGTTCATGATTGGCCCCAGAATGGGGTACCTGCCGTGCACGTCGTGGTCGGAGGGCCGCCCTGTCAGGGCTTTTCCCCCCTCGGGCGTCGGTTGGTCGACGACCCCCGCAATGGCCTGTGGCGCGAGTACCTCCGCGTCATCAGACGGACATCACCTGCGTTCTTCGTCATGGAGAACGTACCTCAGTTCTTAACGTCCCGGGAATTTACCCAACTAGAGAGAGAAACGCGGCGGGGCGGGATGCTATGGGGATGGGCCCTTGAGAGCTTCATCCTCAACGCGGCCGACTACAGTGTGCCCCAACTTCGACGGCGCGCCTTCGTACTTGGAAGGCGCCAGGAGATGGACCCCATCGGAGCGCCCGCACAGACTGAAGATCACATTCCCCTAGGGCATCACAAGGCCCTGGGCTCCATCCCGTCCGAGCCTGCGAGCGAGGACCTCCCTACAAGGTCAGTGACTGTCAATGGGGCAGTGCATAGAGGACCTTACAGCGGGCAGGACCTCCACTTCACGCGTCCACCGACAGACCTAGCCGCGTCCCGCTATCGAGCAGTCCCGCTGGGCGGTGACCGTCGCGATCTGCCTGACGCACTCCAGATGGATTGCTGGCGCCGCCACACTCGCGGCGCCACGGATGTCTTGGGCCGGCTATCCTGGGACAAGCCGAGCGTCACGATCAGGACCGAGTTTTTCAAGCCCGAAAAGGGACGGTTCCTACACCCGACGGCTCATCGCCCCATCACACACTTCGAAGCCGCCAGGATCCAAGGGTTTCCCGACACATTTCGGTGGGTGGGAGGCCCCACCTCCATAGCACGCCAGATCGGCAACGCCGTACCACCACCTCTTGCGAAAGCCCTAGCTACCCACATAGCGCGGTACATCAAAGCCTAACCTGAACTAGTTCTAACCTGAGTTTGGTCATTTGGTTAGTGCGTGAGTCCGCCGCCACGGATGGCCTCGAGGATGGCTTGTTTGTCGGCGGGGATCTCGGGCGGGAAGGTCTGGGAGCTGTTGTTGATGGCGAGGGTGGCTGAGCGCAGGGGGCGTAGCTGGCGGACGACGTTGCGGATCGCTAGACCGGTGCGGTTCTGGATCTCGCGGGAGATGGCCAGGGCGGTGAAGACGATGGTCAGGTGGGCCTCGATCGCGTCACGCTTTCTGGCGAACAGTGGTCTGGCCTTGAGGTCGGTCTTGGACATGCGGAAGGAGGCTTCGACCTGCCACAGGTCGTGGTAGGAGGAGATCACCTCTCCGGCCGGCATCACCGCCGCGGGGATGTTGGTGACGTAGCCCTTGAGCCCGACCAGGCGACGGGCCCTGGCCAGGGATGCTTCGTCCAGGACGGTGTGGCCGCCGTTCTTCTTCACGAACCGGGGGGTGCGTGCGGCCTTCTCCCCGGCGATGACGGCCTTGGCCCGGTTCTCCTGAAGGGTGAGGGTCTTGTGGTCGCGTGCGGCGCGCTTGGCCGAGTAGGCCCACACCGCCCGCCACGAACCCGGGTACTCGCCCCGGTCCCAGGCTGGCTCGGCCCGGACCTTGACGTCGTTGTCGCTGTTGGGCCCGGTCCGTGGGGTGGTGGTGTCGATGATCTGCCCGTCGGTGAACGCGTCGCCGTGCCAGCGGAAGTGGGAGGCCAGGTCGATTGGTGCCTTGGTCACCCGGGAGCCGACGATGAACCGTAGGTTGGCCTCGTCCAGCTGGCGCAGGTTGGTCGCCGAGAGCATCCCGGCGTCGGCGACGACGACCATGTCGGCCAGGTCGTGCCGGGCCTGGAACGCCTTGATGATGGGCACGATCGTGGACGTCTCGGCCTTGTTGCCCTCGAAGCAGCCGATCTCCAGCGGGAACCCGTTACGGTCGACCAGCAGCCCGACCACGATCTGGGGATCTACCCGGCGTTCCTTGGAGTAGCCGACCTTGCGCAGGTCGTCCTCCTTCTCAGCCTCGAAGTACAAGGTCGTCACGTCGTACATGACCAGCGAGATGTGGTTCCCCCCAGATCGTGGAGGGCTTCACTATGCGGCGTCCTGCTGGGTGGCCGCGGCGGTCTCGTAGTTGATCGGGCTCATCATGCCGGCTGAGCTGTGTCGCCGGTCGTGGTTGTAGAAGCCGTAGCACCAGTCAATCACGACGGCGCGGGCCTGGGCCCGGGTGTCGAAGTCGTGCCGGGACTGGACCTCCCACTCCAGGGAGGAGAAGAACGCCTCCGCGGCAGCGTTATCGAAGCACGATCCGACCCTGCCCATGGACTGGCGGATCCCCAGCTCCAGGCACAAGGTGGTGAACGAGGACGCGGTGTAGGTCGAGCCGCGGTCGGTGTGGAAGATGACCCGTTCGGCCTCATCGTCGCGCCAGATCTCGTCCTTGCCGCCCCGGGTGGCCACGGCCATCCGGATCGCCGCGCACGCCAGCTCGGCGTCGGGGTGCTCGCTGGTCGCCGCGCCCAGCAGCCGGCGGGAGAACAGGTCGATCACGGTGGCCAGGTACAGCTTGCCCTCACCGGTCGGGATCTCGGTGATGTCGCCCACCCACGTACAGTTCGGCGCCGGGGCGGTGAAGTTGCGGCACACCAGGTCCGCGAACGGCTTCTTGGACTTGTCCGCCCTGGTCAGACCGCCCCGGCGCTTGATCACCCGGGCCACCAGGCCCTGGCGGCGCATCGAGTCCGCGACCGTCTTCTCGCTCACCTTCCAGCCCAGCTCGAGCAGGTCGGCGTGCAGGCGGGGTGAGCCGTGCAGACCCTTGGCCTTCTTGAACGCGATCTTCACGGCCCGATCGATCGTGTCGCGGCGGCGGTCGGTGTCGGTGAACAGGCCGCTGGCCGCGCCCGGGCCGTCGGCTCGCTTGATCCACTTGTAGAACCACGCCAGGGACACCCCGAGCAGGGCGCAGACGAGGGTGTGTGGCACCTGGTACTTGATCCTCTGGTCGGCGATGAAGCGTGCCACGCTCACTTCGTCGCCTCCTTCACCCACAGGACCACGGATCGCTTGAGGACATCACGCTCCATCCGCAGCTCGGCGACCTCGGCTCGGAGTCGTTTGAGCTCGTCGTGGTCGTCCTTGGACAGCTCGCCGTGGCCCTCGCGTGCGGCGCGGGCACGTTGGACCCAGTTGCCCAGCGTGCCCTCGTTCACGCCCAGATCGCGGGCGACCTGCGCGACCGGCTTCTTGGTCTCTTCGACGATCCGGACCGCTCCCTCACGGAACTCCCGGTCGTACTTCTTCCTTGTCTCTGGCATCTCAGTCCTCATTGTCGATGCCTCTACGCTCCGGGGGGAACCTCATAGTGCGTCATGGGGAGGCGGCGGATGGCTGACCTGCGGTGATCGCTGGTGCGTGAGGTGGTTTCACGCACTAACCGGGTGCGTCTAGCCTCCTGTCGTGGCGTTCATCAGGCGGGTGCGGACGAAGTCGGGGGCGACGGCCGTGCAGATCGCTGAGTATGCGGGCGGGCGGCAGCGGATCGTCAAGCATGTCGGGTCAGCTCATACCGAGGCTGAGCTGGGGGTGCTGATGGCGCGGGCTCGGGAGCTGCTGGAGGACCCTGGCCAGGGTGTCCTGGAGCTGGACGTGGAACCGGCCCCGCCGACGGTGGCGCTGGTGGGGGCGGTTGCTGAGCCGACGCTGCTTGGCCAGGCGCCCGTGGCGCCACCGGCTGTGCGCAGCGGCCCGGGACGAGTGGTCGGCACCGACAGCCGGGTGCTGTTCGAGGCCCTCGCCGCGGTGTACGCCCAGCTGGGCTTCGACGCGATCGGCGACGAAGTCTTCGCAGCCCTGGTCCTGGCCCGCGTCGTGGAGCCCACCTCGCTGCTGGACACTGCACGGGTGCTGGCCGACCTGGGCCAGGAACCAGCCAGCTACAAGACGATGGGCAGGGTCCTGGCCCGGGCGCAGGAGCGCGGCTACCGCGACCAGATCGCCACCGCTTGCTTCGAGCACGCGGTCAGCAGCGGGGACGTCTTGAGGTTCCCCCCGGAGCGTAGAGGCATCGACAATGAGGACTGAGATGCCAGAGACAAGGAAGAAGTACGACCGGGAGTTCCGTGAGGGAGCGGTCCGGATCGTCGAAGAGACCAAGAAGCCGGTCGCGCAGGTCGCCCGCGATCTGGGCGTGAACGAGGGCACGCTGGGCAACTGGGTCCAACGTGCCCGCGCCGCACGCGAGGGCCACGGCGAGCTGTCCAAGGACGACCACGACGAGCTCAAACGACTCCGAGCCGAGGTCGCCGAGCTGCGGATGGAGCGTGATGTCCTCAAGCGATCCGTGGTCCTGTGGGTG
>NZ_JBQGWG010000042.1:0-6212 GCF_052073805.1 Ornithinimicrobium panacihumi
TGAAGCGCCCCAGGTTTGATGCCGCTTCCTTTCGAGTCCGGAAGGATGCATGTCATGCCGAAGAAGATCGATCCCGAGCTGAAGGCTCGGGCTGTGCGGTTGGTGCTGGAGCACCGCAACGAGTACCCGACGATGACCGCGGCCGTGCTGGCGGTCTCCCGGCAGGAAGGAGTGGGCAAGGAATCGTTGCGGCGGTGGGTCGCCCAGGCCGAGATCGATGCCGGCGACCGGCCAGGGACCACCACGGCCGAGCAGGCGGAGATCAAGAAGCTGAAGGCCGAGAACCGGCGGCTGCGTGAGGACGTGGCCATCCTGAAGGCGGCCACGAGTTTCTTCGTGGGGGAGCTCGACCCCCGGAACCGATGATCATGGCGTTCATCGACGCCCAGCGCGCCCAGGGGCACGCGGTCGAGTCGATCTGCCGGGTCCTGCGCGAGCAGGGCCTGCAGGTCGCCGCGCGCACCTACCGGGCCTGGAAGAACAACTCCCGCCAGCCCTCGGCCCGCACGCACACCGATGCTCTGGTGATGGACCTGGTGCGCGACCTGGCCTGGACCACCAACACCCGCACCGGCGCCCGTCAGCTAGCCCCGGAAGGGCTGTACGGGCGACGCAAGATGACCGCGCTGGTCCGCCGCAGCGGCCTGCCCGACGCCTCGGCCGGGGCGGTCGACCGGGCGATGCGCGCCCTGGGCCTGTCCGGCCTCCGCCGCGACAAGGGCATCCGGACCACGATCCCCACCAAGGACGGGCGGCGCGCTGGCGACCTGTTGGATCGCGACTTCACCGCCACCTGCCCGAACCAGACCTGGGTGATGGACTTCACCTACGTCCGGGCCTGGACCGGGTGGGTGTACGTCGCGTTCGTCCTGGACGTCTTCGCCCAGCGGATCGTGGCCTGGCACGCTGCCACGACCAAGGAGGTCGACCTGGTGATGACCCCGCTGCGGATGGCGATCTGGCAGCGTGACCACGACGGGCACCCCGTCGCACCCGGCCTGATCTGCCACGCGGACGCCGGGTCGCAGTACACCTCGCTGCGATTCACCGAGCACCTGGCCCTGGAAGGCCTGCGACCCTCCATCGGCTCGGTCGGTGATGCGTTCGACAACGCCTTGATGGAGAGCGCCATCGGCCTGTACAAGACCGAGTGCATCCGCACCACCGTCTTCTGCGACGGGCCCTACAAGACCATCGCGGACGTCGAGTACGCCACCGCTGCCTGGGTCGACTGGTACAACCAGCGACGCCTCCACGGCAGCCTTGGCATGATGTCCCCAGTGGAGTACGAGAACGCCCACTACGCGACCCTCAACCGAGAGCCGCAACCCGTATAGGAGCGGCACAGAACCTGGGGCGCTTCATGGTGGACCCAGGCCCAGCTACGCGACGCGTTCGCTGCCCGCGTCAACATCATGCACACCCTGTACGTCGCCGCACACGGCGTCTCCGTCGGCCTGGCCGGGACAGCGTCGGATGAGAAGGTCGACCGCCGGTTGCAGGTCTACAACGTCACCGCAGACGACCTGCGTCACCAGGTGCTGGATGTCGAACAGATTGCCCACTCGTACATCAACGGGCACTACCCGCAGGCGCTGGACGGCCGGCACCGCGAGCCAGCGGACGACACCCGGATCCCCGGTGCGATCGCCACCTGGGACGTCCACGCCCAACGGGCCCTGACCCGGGAACCGACGACACACGCCATGACCCAGGTGGCTGGAACCGCCTTTCGGGCCTCGGTGCACGTCCACGCGTTGTGGCGGGCGGCCGTCGAGACCGGACACGTGGACCCGCGGACGTTCGACAAGGAGATCGGTCCCGCGGTGAACACCATGATCGAGAAGTGGGGCGAGGCCCATGCGCACTTCCAGCAGCTCACCCACCCGCACGACTCGAGCCCGCTCGCGTTGAGCAAGGCCGGGTGGGAACTGGTCGACTCCATGCGCGAGGTCACCGCCACCAGGCGCATGCCCGCATCGGCAGGAGACATGAACGGACGCGTCGATGCACCCTCTCTGGTGAGGGCCCTGCACCGGTTCCACGCCACCATGGCCGGCGTCGCAACTCTTTTCCACGAGACCTCCCGGAGCGCGCCCTTGCTCGTCGACGCCAGGGCAGCGAACGACCTGGCCCGATCCGCACCCGAGGACGGATTGGGAGCCCCACGGACCCAGGGTGCATCCGTCGCCCCACGCGACGTCGTCCACAAGCGAGCCATCCCGCAGCCCCCGGCAGTGGGCGGCCGCTCGGAGCGTGCCGGCATGCAGGCCGCACGGGCGTCACGAGAAGCGATGCGCTCCACCCTTACGGTTGGCGACGGCCAGCGTGACGCCATGACCGTCCCCAGGAGCTGGGCCCACGTTGTCACGCCAGAGGCGAGACTCGCCGCCAGCCAACGGCTCGAACAACGAGACAAGCCGGGGAGGCCAGCAAACGTGGCGCCACTGCGCCCAAGCCAATGAAGGGCAGTTCCTCGACGCCGCCATCCGGCCCAGGAGGCGTCATCCGATGACGTTCGGGTTAGGGCTGCCGGAGGCGTAGGGGATGCCCATGAGCCCGGCGGCGATCCCGACGGCGCCGCCGTAAGTGGCGACCGGCTGGGGGAGGGGCGGGCAAGGCTGCTGCTGGACCGGGGCGTCTGTGCGCCCGTCACTCGCGGCGGATTGACGCGGCCCGCCAATCGAACGAAGACGTCGGCAGATCGGTACGGTTCTGGAATGAAGTCACGAGACAACGAGCCGACCTTGGGTGACGAGACGCCCGACGACATTACGGCGTACGCCGCCGAGCGTCGACTCCTCCTTCAAGACTTCGTCGAAGTTCCACAGGCCGGAAGTGGCATCGATTGGCAGCGCCAACTCGCCGACGCGATCATGCGCGCCGAACGCGACTCTGCTGACTGCGCCAGAACCAAAGACGAGCGCCTCGACGCGAAGCGACACCGGAATCTGCTTCGGGTTATCGGTGACGGCCTTGTACACGCACTGTTGCCGAGCCACACCATCCGGGCACTGTCTCGCCACCCCGGCAAACCCGCTCACCTCACATCGCAGGGCGACGACTTCGAGTTCGTATTCGACTCAGCCCGAGCAATCGCCAGTCTCGGAGGTATCCCAATCCTGTCCGACCTCACGACTCTAATTGGGATAGGTGACATCGTCACCGTCCTTGACGACGGCGTCGCGGTCATTGAATGTAAGAACCGCCCTGCGCCAAATCATCCGCCCACGGGTCGGCCCGCCCGTCAGCAACAACGTGGCGAAAGCGCAATTGATTACCTGGCCAACAGTTACATTGAGGAAGACGGTGGTCATCGCGCCGCGTACGAGGCGCCTCTTCCCGATCCTGACTTCGAACTTGTTGAACGCTTGCTCAACGAGTGCATCGAGCACCCGCAAGGCATAGCCGTGCATGCCTATGCCGACGATGACTTGTTGATCGCTGCAACCGAGGACGCATCTCCCGATGTGGTGATGGCCGAGATTGCGAAGGCCATGAACGTCACTGAACCGGGCATCGGTGAGCGACGAGCCATGGTTGGCATTTCCTTCCTCGGTGAGTTGGTCGAAGCGGCCACCTACCGACGGGTGTCGCCGTCGAACTATCCTATCGCTCCGCAGCTGCGCTGGAGACTGCTTGAACGCCAACTTCACCTCATGCGTATCGTAAACATGGGAGCTCTTGCTGCCGAGGTCTGTCTCGACGATGGACGCATGCTGACCCTCACTCCACGACGCGGTGAGCACGGATATGAAGTTGCGATTGAAGGAACCGAAGCCGACCAGCTCGTGTTCACTCATGAGGTAGCTGAACTGTGTGTCTGGACTCCAATATCGGTCGAGTCGCTCCGTGGTTCCCTCATCGAACAAGCCAAACAGACACCCACACATCTGGCCGCTCTCGCAGGCGGCGACATGTCAGCCGTGAGTGCCTGGGGCGACAACGTCATCTACAACACGCTCTACAGGCCGCTGACCAGTGCGGCACACGACCAAGGAACAGTGAATGGCTCGGACGGAGCGGCCGACACAGGGGATGCCTGACCAAGCATAGTCATAGCCGGCAGGAACGACGCGTAGCAAACCTGTCGCAGCGGCCAACCCTGTTCGGGGGCAGAATGTCGCGTGAAAGGCGGCGAAAGGACGCACCCTCGGCGGCGTGGTCGTCTGCTCCGATCCGACGGCGGTGTGAGTAGGAAGAGCGTTGCGCCGAAAGCGGACGTGGGTTGCCGCCACGGATATCTCCTGTTCGAGCGCAGGCGACGCCGCAGCGTGCGCGACCTCCGTTCGTATAGTTAGCATCAGGCTTCGAGGTCGGCCTTGTTCCCTGAACCAGCTTGGACCTTGCGCCCGAGGCTTGCTCACTCCGAGACGAGCACGGTCAGCGACGCGCCGGCTGTGTGCTGCAGGTAGCTGGCGACTCCGGCGAGTACTGGTAGCTGGTCATCGCGAACCTTGGACTTCGCCAGGCCAGGCTGGGCAATGATGACATCAAACTGCGGCCGGAGCTGGCCAGCCTGCTCGCACACGCGCACGAGCGCAGCGGCGTCTCCGACCTCGAACGGTTGGAACCCGCGCTCCAGCTTGTCGCCCACGCGCTTCGACAGCAGTTCGAGCATCACGGCGATGCGCTTACGTCGCCGAATGCTCCGGACCGCCTGCCCGCATACCTCGTACAGGTCGGCCACGCGCGCGCCCGGGCCATCGCCAGCCGCGTACTTGCAGTGCACCAGTGTCACGATCAGACGGCCCTCGTTGACGCGGAGCCCGACCAGATCCAGTGGAGTCCACCAGAGTGGTGTACGACGGCACCCGGTGAGCGTGTCCTGCACAGGTAGGCGCGGCCACCGGTGTGATCCTTCGAGTGAACCTTCCACAGCACTCTCGAAGAGGAGCACCACCGATGACCGCTTCCCCCATTATCGACCCTGAGCAGTTCCTGCACGAGGAGCTCGCGCAGGCGAGCCCGGACCTGATGCGTCACCTGCTGCAAACCTTTATCAACAGCCTGCTGTCCGCGCAGGCCGATGCCGTGTGCGGCGCGGACTACGGCACCCGCACGGCCGAGCGCACGAACCGGCGCAACGGGTACCGGCACCGGGACCTGGACACTCGCGTCGGCACCCTGGACGTGGCGATCCCCAAGCTGCGCGAGGGGACGTTCTTCCCCGAGTGGCTGCTGGAGCGGCGTAAGCGGGCCGAGGCCGCGCTGACCACGGTGGTGGCGACCTGCTACCTGCTCGGGGTCTCCACCCGGCGCATGGACAAGCTGGTGACGGCGCTGGGCATCACCGGCCTGTCCAAGTCCCAGGTCTCGGTGATGGCGACCGAGCTGGACGAGCAGGTGGAGTCCTTCCGCACCCGCCCCCTGGACGAAGGGCCCTACACCTTCGTGGCCGTCGACGCCCTGGTGCTCAAGGTCCGCGAGGGCGGGCGCGTGGTCAAGGTGTCCGCCCTGGTCGCGACCGGCGTCAACACCGAGGGCTACCGGGAAATCCTGGGCCTACAGGTCGCCACCGGCGAGACCACCGCCTCCTGGCTGGCGTTCTTCCGCGACCTGGTCGCCCGCGGCCTCACCAGTGCCGGGCCGGTCGGGCTGGTCACCTCCGACGCCCACGCCGGCCTCGTGGAGGCCATCGGTGCCACCCTGCCCGGGACCGCGTGGCAGCGGTGCCGCACCCACTACGCCGCCAACCTCATGTCCGCGACCCCCAAGTCCTCATGGCCGTGGGTCAAGACGCTGCTGCACTCGGTGTACGACCAACCCGACGCCGAGGCCGTGCACGCCCAGTTCGACCGCGTCATCGACACGCTCACCGACAAGCTGCCCGCTGTCGCCGAACACCTCGAGAGCGCCCGGGCCGACATCCTGGCCTTCACCACCTTCCCCAAGGAGGTCTGGCGCCAGATCTGGTCCAACAACCCCCAGGAACGGCTCAACCGCGAGATCCGCAGGCGCACCGACGTCGTCGGCATCTTCCCCCACCGCGAGGCCCTCACCCGCCTCGTCGGAGCCGTCCTGGCCGAGCAGCACGACGCCTGGACCGAGCAACGACGCTACATCGGACTGGACGCCCTCACTCGGTGCCGACACGCCCTGATCCCCACCACCACCGACCCCGAGGAGATCACTGCTACCGTTCCCGCACTGACGCCCTGATCAACCCCATCGAGGGATCACCGTCGAACACCACTCCACTGGACTTGACC
>NZ_JBQGWG010000043.1:0-5474 GCF_052073805.1 Ornithinimicrobium panacihumi
TGACGAGGCTCGTCGAAGTTCCCCAGTGATGCTCACTGAATTTCCCCACCTTGGGCGGTGGTCAGTGTAGGGGTTGGCGGGTGGCGGCTCGCAGGGTGCCCTGGCGGGCGTGGTGGTCGCGCAGCCGGTAGGAGTCGCCTTCGAGGTTGAGCACGACGGAGCGGTGCAGGAGCCGGTCGAGCATGGCTGCGGCGACGGTGCTGTCGCCTAGGACCTCGCCCCAGGATGCGACGCCGCGGTTGGTGGTGAGCACGATGGACGTCTTGAGGTAGCGCTGGGAGACGACCTGGAACAGCGCGGAGGCGGCCTCGCCGGGCAGCGGCAGGTAGCCCAGCTCGTCGATGATGAGCAGGGTTGGGCCGGCGAAGAAGCGCATGGTGGTGGCCCAGCGTCCTTCGATCGCGGCGCGGTGGCACCGGGCGGCCAGATCGGCGGCGGTGGTGAAGTAGGTGCGGTACCCGGCCTCGGCCGCGGCCCGGCCCAGGCCGACGGCCAGGTGCGTCTTGCCGACGCCGGGCGGGCCGATGAGCAGCACGTTGGTCGCCGACTCCAGGTACCGGCAGGTGGCCAGTTCGTCGATGAGCTTGCGGTCGACGTTCGGGGCGGCGTCGAAGTCGAAGTCGGCCAGGGTGGCCGGGGTGGGCAGTGAGGCGAACCGGAGCCGGCCGGCGAGCTTGCGGGCCTCGGTCGCCTCAACCTCGCGGGCGAGCAGGTGCTCCAACGTCGCGGTCATCGACCACCCCTGCTCGGCGGCGGTTGCCAGGACGGTGGGCAGGTGCTCGGCGGCGGCGTGCAGCTTCAACGCGGCCAGGTGGGAGCGCAGCTGCTGGTAGGTCGACGCCTGGCTGGTGATCATCGGCGCCGGCAGCGCCTCGGTCGTCGTCGCGGTCGTGGGTGTGGTGTTCATCGGGTCAGGGTGTTCCTTCCTCGGGCTGCTTTGTCGTAGGCGGACAGGTCGATGACCACGTCCGCGGTGGTGGCGGGCTCGGGTTGGTGGCGGGCGCGCAGCGCCTGCGCGGCTGCCTGGGCTGCGGGGCCGGGTGGGATGCGTTCCTTGCGCCGGTGCGGCACAGAGGCGTCGTGCCCGGCGAGGACGCGCGCCTCGAGCGCGGTGACGTGGGCGTGCTCGCGGACCATGACGCCAGCACCGTCGGGGGCGAGCTCGTGCCGGGCGATCACCGTCCCGGAGGTGGTGGCGATGTCGATGCGCGTGCTGCCCAGGCGCCAGGTGACGGTCACCTGGGCACGGGCGAGCTCGGGGGCGACGGAGTAGAAGTTGCCGCGCCAGGCCACCAGCGCCTGCGCCGAGACGACCCTCTCCTCGGTGATCGACGCGGGGAACGGGACGGTCGGGACCGGGGCCAGCGGTTCCTTGGCGGCGAGGGTGAGCACGGAGGCCTTCCCGTCGGGGCCGCCGGGCCGCATGCGGGCATCGCCACGGGTGGTGCAGAACTTGTCCAACGACGCCTGCGCCTGCTCCACGGTGACCTCGTCGGCCAGGGTGCGCCACCAGCGTTGGGCGGCGGTGTGGTTGGCCTTCTCCACCACGCCCTTGCGGTTGCCGCGCCGCGGCGGGCAGATCTCCACACCGACGCCGTAGTGCTTGGCCACCGCGGCGAACGACGCGGACACACGCCCGGTGGCCGGGTGGCACACGGTGGCCATCCGGTCGAACCGCCACGAGCGCGTGAGCCCGCCGAGCGCTCTGGTCACGCGGTCGAGGGCGCCGATGAGGTGAGCCTGGTCCATCGAAGGGCACAGCACGCCGCGCCACCGGCCGGAGTGGGCCAGGGCACCGACGAGCAGGAACGCCTTGGTGCCCCAGCCCCAGTGCTCGGGCGGGTCCGGCAGCTCGACCCAGTCCCACTGGGTCTCCTCACCCGGTGGGTGCTCGATCACCGCCGCCGGGCGGCCCTTCGTGCCGGCGCACGGTTCGCAGTGCGGGCGCAGCCCGCGGGTGCGGACCTGCCGGGTGAAGGTGGAGTAGGCCTTGTCGTACCCCAGCTCGACGACCTCGTCGTACAGGGTCATCGCCCACAGGTGCGGGTCCTCGGCCAGCCGGGCGCGGACGTAGTCCACGAACGGCTCGAACGGGTCCTGCCCCGCCGGCTTGCGGACGCCCGCGGCCCGGTCTCCGCGCAGGTAGGCGCGGATGGTCTTACGGTCCCGACCCAGATGCCGGGCGATCGCTGAGATCGTCCAGCCCTGCCGGGCCAACGCGTGAACTTCGATGTCTTCCTCCCGTGACAGCATGGGACGAGGGGCTCCTTCGAGTAGGCGTGTGGTCAGAGACCGCCATCATCGAAGGAGCCCCGCCCGTCCCCGGATGGGGCCACAGGGTGGGGAATTTCAGTGAGCAGAACTGGGGAGATTCACCTGAGCGCCGTCACCACAGCAGCGTCCCCAGCTGCATGATCGAAATCCGCCCCCCCAGAACGCACCAAACTGCCGCCCGTGGCGCACCCGTTTGCTTGATATGGCTGCTGGACCAGGGGGACGCTTCCTCGGGTTGAGAACCGCTGAGGTGTCCCACTCATTGGTCAGCGGGTGCGTCACTAGCAGCGGTCCCTCACGGGACGCTTACACGAGCTCCGACCACCGGAGCGCGGTTAACGTGGGACCGTCGCTGGCGCCCCGTGTTAGCTGGCGCGCTTGAAGCCCCACCTCGAGGGCCCCCTGGCAGTAGGCAGCTTGGTCGTCGATCAAGAGAGCCTCGTGAGGTGACACCTCGAGCAGGTCTAGTGCCTTCTGGTAGATCGCCGGTTCCGGTTTGACCGCGCGGACCTCGCAGGAGAGGACCGCAGCATCCACTTCGATCAAGATGTTCAAGGCGTCCAAGAGTGGACGAGTGTTCTGCGCGCAATTGCTGACCAGGACGACCGGAACGGATCGCTCCCGAGAGATGCGCAAGAACGGCCAGAGGTCAGAAAAGACTCTCGAGTGGCGAAGCAGGAGGCGAAGGTCGGTCGACACCAGGTCGCCCGCACCAGCAGTGGGTCTCCCCGCAGCTGAGAGGGTGCGAGAGAACGCCTCCTCCAGAGTGAGAGTCCCGTCCTGAGCGGCAGCGATGTACGGGCTGCCTGCGTCGATCCACTCATCGACGGTCAGCCCGCTCTGTCGGGCTAGCCCTTCGAGAACGGCGGCGAAGTCGACGGTCAGGATGGTGTCGTACACATCCAGGAGGATCGCCTTCGGCGTCACATCACGATCCAAGGGTGCCTGAAAGACGGTCGGCACAATCAGTACCCGCGGCTCCCATCCAGTTGCTCACGGAGGATGTGCAAGTGGCCCAGGTGACGCGCGGTCTCCTCGATCATGTGCGTCAAGATCCACCGCAAGTTGACGGGCGTGAAACGGTCCGGGGTGAACTCCTGCATCTGGTCAAGTGGCAGCCCCGCGACGATGTCCCTGGAGTTCTGGCATGCGGCCTCATACCGGCTGAGGAGTTCCTCCACGGGGACTCCACCCGGGTCCCAACCACCCCGTGGATCACGGTGCACTGCGCCCGCGCGACTGGGGAAACTACCCGCGAACCACTCGTGCTCAGTTTGGCGAAGATGGGACAAGACCCCTGCGATCGTCATGCGCGGCGACGTCGGTAGCAGCGCCCGGTCAGCATCCTTACGACCAAGACCTTGGGTCTTCAACCTCACGGTGTCTCTCTGCCAGTCCAAGAAGCCGGTCAACACCTCACGCTCCGCGCCGGTCCCGGCCGGGTGCTCCCTCGACATCTCATCCTCCCTTCCAGCGAGGCCTGACCGTCCCCAGTCCACGCTACTGAGTTGTCGTCGCGTAGCGTCCCACCGTGCCGCGCCCCGCTCGACCGGCAGGTCAGCGCCTGAGCCAGCCTTTCTGCCAGGGCGTCTCCACGGCGCGCGGGTGGTAGCGGTCGCGCACCCAGCTGATCGCCTGGTCCACATCAAGGCCATCCAGCACGGCCATGAGGGCCAATGCTGTGCCCGTTCGCCCAATGCCCCCTCTGCACGAGACCTCAACGCGAGCGGCATCGCTCAACCTCCAGGCCTGCGCGATGGCGGCGCGCCTCTGCGCCATCCAGCGGCAACCCGAAGTCGGCCCATCTCACCCATCGGTAGTCCCAGTCAGGCTGTGGGTCACGCAGGGTCAGGTAGAGCCCCCAATCTGCCCGAGGCACCAGAGGCGTAGACAAGCTGGGCCCCCTGACCAGGCGACCACCAGGCAGCTCCAAGACTCCCCGATCTCCCGCCGTCCACGACATGTACCCATCGTCGGGCAAACAGCACGCTCATACCGCTGCGGGCGCGTAGCGTCACCATGGCGGACGGCCAGAGGACGGCGAAAGGCGGTGGTTGGTCCTGACCAGGTCCAGCCAGGCGGATCCTCCAACACCGGCCAACCCCGGGCGTGACACCCGGCGCGGCGCGAGACTTGCCTTTCTGCTGGTGACGGCCGGGCTCATGGTGATGTCCGCCGCCACCCTGTGGGCCGCCGCCTCAGCCGGAGCTGATCGAGACCGGTGCAGCCTGCCAGATCGCGCCCTGCGGCACGTTGGAGGACCCGCCGCGGTGGGCAGCGGCATGGTGGGTCTGGGCGGCCGGGGTGATCATGCTGCTGGCCGGGGTCTTGCTCATGTCCCCTCCCCTTCCCCAGGTCCGGCCGCTGACCCTGGTGCTAGCAGCCCTCCTGTCCCCGGTCTGGGTCGCGTTGACCTGCTTCTGCGCCGTCCTCGTGGCGCTGTTCACCTCGGTCCACGGGGCCGCCACCGTCGCAGTAGTCCTGTTCATCGTGCCCACGGCCGCCCTGACCGCCGGAACCCTCAAACACCATCAAGCCCGCAGGCCACCGCGCTAGTGCTCACCACCAAGCGCGGCTGTCCCCAGGGTCGCACGCGTTTGCCGCTGGCCGCGCGCTGGCTCACCGGGTCAGGCGGGTCGGGACAGTTCGTGCTCGACGGCTCGGCGGATCCAGGCTGAGACTGAGCGGTCGTCAGCTTCGGCGGCGCGCTTGACCTCCTCGAGGAGATCCGCTGGGAAGCGCACCGGTACGGGTGCGCTCATCGGACGCTTGCGGCGACGCGCAGGCCCCTGGGGCTCCTGGTTGCGCGGCTCGGCATAGAACTCGTACTCCTGCTCCGGCGTCATCGGCCGGCTGTCGTCAGTGCTCATCACGGTCCCTCCGGTACGTAGCGGCGAGGCCCGAAGACGCCTCGTAGCAGCCGATCGGTCGGCACTTGCTCGGATCGCCCGATCGAGATGGAGCCAGCGGCACGATGAGAACTCGCCCACTGACCTCCGCCAGCATCAGCCAGTGAGCGGGTGGCTTCGCCGGGTAGAACAGCGGGCTACTGCTCCACGCGTCCATCACGTCGTCCAGCCCCAGGTGCGGATGCTTGAACAGGTGAGCCGCTTGCTCGTCGATCTCGAAGGGCTCGGTGTCATCGAGCGTCTCGAGGTCGAACAGGTCGCTCACACACCAAGTGTATTACAGACGACTAC
>NZ_JBQGWG010000044.1:0-5120 GCF_052073805.1 Ornithinimicrobium panacihumi
GGCCCTTCAACTTTGAGCGTGGTGGGGCCCTGAGGTAGGGCTCGCGGCCCTGCGCCAACATGGGTGTTGTCTAGACATCCCATGAGCGAGGACCGCGAGCGTGCACCAGCCTACGTTCGACGTCGATGCGGCGTCGATCCTGTTCAACCTGTCCGGCTACCGAGTCGTCTCAGCCAGCCCTGCCGTCGGCGATGAGCAAGCGCGGCAGGTGGTGATCGAGACGACCACGAGCGAGGGCGCGTGCCCGTCCTGCGGGGTGCTGTCCTCGCGGGTCCAGGCTCGACCCATGCAGCACGTCAAGGACGTCCCGTGCGGCGGGGAGTCCCTGGACGTGCTCGTGCGCAAGCGGCGCTACGCCTGCCGGGAGCCGCTGTGCCCGCGGCGCTCGTTCACCGAGGAGACCGAGCAGCTGCCCGCCCGGGCCCGGGTCACGACCCGGCTGGCGGAGCAGGTGATCACCGCCTGTCGGGCCGAGCCGCGAGCGGTCTCCCGCGTCGCGCACGAGGCGGACCTGTCGTGGCCGACGGTAATGCGGATGCTCACCAGCACCGTGGACCTGGATACCGGCGTGGACCGCCGGCACGTCAAGCATCTGGGGATCGATGAGCACCGATTCCGCACCGTGCGCTACCTGCGCGATCCCGACACCCAGGCCGTGAAGCGGGTCGAGCCGTGGTCAATCGTGTTCACCAACCTGGACGACGGGGCCATCCTCGACGTCGTCGATGGACGCCGCGGCAAAGTCGTCACGTCCTGGCTGGCGGCCCGGCCGCGGTGGTGGCGCCGGCGCGTGCAGATCGTCGCCCTCGACATGTCCGGCGAGTTCCGTGCCGCCGTCCGCAGGGCACTACCGCGCGCCCGGGTCAGCGTCGACCACTGGCACGTGGTGCGGCTGGCGAACGAGATGGTCACCAAGGTCCGCCGGCGCCGGGTGTGGGAGCTGCACGAGCGCCGCGGCCGGGCCACCGACACCTCGTGGAAGTACCGCAAGCTGCTCACCTGCGCCGGTGATCGGCTCACGCTGCGTCAGCGGACCAAGCTGCAGCAGATCCTCGCCGAGGACGTTGAGCTGGCCGTCGCCTGGGGGATCAAGGAGCACGTCCGTCAGGTTCTCAGCGCCACTGACACGTCATCGTTCCAGCGGCACTGGGCCCACCTCGAGCGCGCCGTGCGCGCCACCCGCCTGCCCGAGCCCGCAGCGCTGTTCCGGACCCTGCGCGCGTGGCGGCGGGAGCTGCTCACCTTCTGCCGAACCAGGGTGACGAACGCGAGGACGGAGGCGGCGAACCTGACCGCGAAGACGATCAAGAGGGTCGGACGGGGGTACCGCAACCACGACAACTACCGATGCCGCATCATTGGCTACGCGCCCCGACCCATCGCGGCGTGAACACCCGCGCCACGCTCAAAGTTGAAGAGCCGGCTTCGGCGTTACGTCTTGCAGGACACTTGACCCACGCAATGCACGCAACGTCTTGTGCGCGGTGACCGGTCTACCCAGACGCCGCTGAGCCTGTTGAATGAGGGTTACGAAACTTTTCTCGCCCACGGCCGCATCCGCATACCCGCAAGCCTGTACAAGGTAAAAGATGTCCGTGAGGTCGTTGCCCTCCCATCTTGCTGTTGAGTTGATGATCTTCAAATAGGTCACCTCGCGGGCAAGGCCAAGCGCTGGCAAGCTGCTCAAGTCTCGGCGCGCGGGGCCCCTAAGCCACGAAGCGAACCCCTCCGTCGAACAGCCAACAGCTTGAGCGGCACGGGCCAGTTCCTTCCTGGCATCGCTCACGATCGCCCCGTGCACCGCAAGTTCGGTCAAGTGCTTTGACTTATTTGTCTCTGCCACGTGCGCCGCAAGTGCACCCCAGTGTTCCGCCCAATCGTCGGGGTCGGTTCGCGGTATGGCGTCCTCGTCCAGAAGGACCGAGATCGCGCCTAAGCTTGACGCGATCGCGCTCACACTCAGTGCGTACTCTGGGGGGAGATCGCCGCCAGGTTGGTCGCTTTGGCTGCGGGCTTGCCGCCAGGCCCCAGGTGCCAAGGTCCACGCGTCAGGGAGGGGCCACTTCCCCTTATCGTCCGCGAGTATGTGCTCAAACTCGGCGGCGCGCACCCCTAGCGGGTCCAGCATCTGCCACCCACGACTCAGGCTAGCGATCGTCACCGCCAACTGGCGTCGTCGCTTTTGGTTCGACCAGTGAGCGGTCTCATTCAGGATGCCGCCCGAGTAGGGCAGGACGACCGACCACGTCTTCACTAAGTCGATCAGCCACATTGCCGCATCTCGTTCTTCAGGCGGCAGTAATCTTTCTGGCTCGTGCTGGGCTAGGGCAAGCTTAGACCAGGCTTGTTGATCCAGGTACACCACTGGCCTCTCACGCAGTGGAGATGACTGGGCGGTCGTGGGGAGCTCAATGAAGATGTCTTCCCCGCGGTCGGTGGTCGCCACTACGCCGGGCTGTCCGAGCATGTGTACAGCGCGGACGATCGGTGACTCAGGTCGAGGGGCGGAAACTTGCTCTTCAATGTATTTACCGTCGGGACGGAAGAAATGCACGACGCCAGTCGCGCAGTCCCAGTCAATGATAATCGACATGCTTGAACCAGGATCCTTCGTCCCAGGCGATCTTTTCGTACTCATGCGCTGCTTTCGGTGACCATAATCGGTTGGTGCCTCGCACACCGACCACTGTAGTCCAGTCGGTGCCAAAGGTTGGCGTCCCCCTGCCCCCACATGATGGCGTCTTTGGTGCGGTAAGGGCGGGCACTCGTGCTCGATGGGCCTCAAGGGACACACGTCCAGGCGCGATGGTGGAGAACGTCCAACATTGCCGCCGCTCGGGCTACACACATCCAAGTTCGGGTCCCTCAACGGTGCCCGCATAGTCGTCGTCGCAGAGCGCGCATGCACTTGCGCCACCGCAGGTAGGGCAGCGGGCGTTGCTGGAGCCGCGTCCCTCTTCCCGATCCCAGCGCTCGAGGGTGGAGTTGTCGACGGCGCTCGAAAACTGGGCGGTTTCGGCGGTCGAAGAGTGAACGGTCTCAGTCTAGGGATTCCTGCTCGGCCTTGATGCTGGGAAGCGTCTCGACGCCGCGGTCGCGGAGCCGGTAGGAGGCGCCTTTGAGGGCGATGACGTCGGCGTGGTGGACGATGCGGTCGATCATCGCGGCGGCGACGATTTGGTCGCCGAAGACGCCGGCCCAGGAGCTGAACGGCAAGTTCGACGTCAGGATGAGGGAGGCGTGCTCGTACCGGGAGGAGACGAGCTGGAAGAAGAGGTTGGCGGCGTCCTGCTCGAAGGGCAGGTAGCCGACCTCGTCGACGATGATCAGGCCGTAGCGGCGCAGCCGGGTGAGCTCGGTCGGCAGGCGGCCGCGGTCGTGGGCCTCGGTCAGGCGGGTGACCCAGTCGGTGGCGGTGGCGAACAGGACCCGGTGTCCTTGCCGGGCGGCGGCGACGCCGAGGGCGGTGGCCAGGTGCGTCTTGCCCGTGCCCGGCGGTCCGAGGAGGACGACGTTGCGGTGCTCGGCCAGGTACGCACCGGAGGCGAGGGCCTGGATCGGGGTGCGGGCGCCGGGTTGGTGGTCGAAGTCGAAGTCCTCAAGGGTCTTGACCGCGCCGAAGCCGGCGGCGCGGATGCGTAGCCGGGCCCCGGAGGCGTTGCGGGCGGCGACCTCGCGTTCCAGGACCGCGGCCAGGTAGTCCTCGTGGGTCCACCCGCTGTCGCGGGCGTGGTCGGCCAGGCGGGCGGCGGACTCGGTGATCCGCGGCGCCTTCAGCGCCGCGGCCAGGTGGGTGATCTGCTTGAGCGACTCGCTCGCGGATGCTGGTTTGCGGCTCATCGCGACTCCAGCTCGCCGGCGTCGATCCCGAACGCCTTATCGTAGTCGGCCAGGTCCCGGACCAGGTCGTCGGCCTCGGGACGGGACCTGGGGTGCTGGTAGTCGCGCCGTAGCGCGGCGGCGGTCGCCACGTGGGCGGGGTCGGTCACGGTCATGCTCCGGGCCCACCGGCGTGGGTGCTCGGCGACCAGCCGGCCGGCCTGGCGGACCCGGATGGTGTCCAGGTCTGCGGCGACGTCGACCCGGGCCCCGATCGCGCGGGGGTCGACGGAGTAGTCGGAGGTGTCGACGCGCACGTAGTAGTCCCGGCCGAGGCGGACGTGGTTGCGCCAGCCCAGGTGCAGCACCGCCGGCGGCAGGGGCAGCATCGCCTCCTTGTCCGCGGCGAGCAGGTCCACCGGACGGGCCTTGATCGTGCGCACCGTCCGGGCGTTAGCAGCGGACAGCCAGTGGGCGAACTGGGCGTTGAAGTCGCTTGGGGACTCGAAGTGGCGCCCGGGCATGAAGGAGGTCTCGAAGAAGCGGTTGCGGCGTTCGACGATGCCCTTGGACTCGGGATCCCGCGGTGGTAGCAGCACCACCTTCGTGGCCAGCATCCCGGCGAACACCGCGACCGGCTCGGTCAGCTTGCCTCGTCCGATGCCGGGCTCGTTGTCCCAGATCAGCCGGCGCGGCACCCGACCCAGCTGATCCAGCAGCTCCCACGTGCCCAGGAGCAGGTCCGGGGTCTTTCGGGTCGGGATCATCCTCCCCAGCGTGAACCGGGAGTACCCGCAGGTCATGACCAGTACCGGAAGCAGGGTACGGGAGCCGTCCTCGAGCAGGATCTTGCGCGGCGGGAACCACAGGTCGCACTGCGCTACGTCCCCGGCCGTCCAGGTCAGCCGGTCGGCCGGGTCGATCGGGCGGTGGTCGACCCTCAGGCGGTTGACGTTGTCGCGGAACCATCGGATCGAGCCGGTCCACCCGACCCGTTCGGCCAGCACCGTCGCGGGCATGTCCGGCGTCTCCTCGAGGAGTTCACGCACCCGCGCCTCATACGGCGTGAACGACGTTGGACCCGCTCTTCTCTCGTACTTCGGTGGCCCGTCCGAGGCGATGGCGTTTATGACCGTCGTCCTCGAGATGCCCAACTTCCTGGCGATCCTGGCCTTCGGCACGCCGTCGGCGGCCAGCCTCCTGATCAGCGCCCAGTCCTCCATGGTGATCACACTCCAATCGTTGGCGGAGTGTTCACTTTTCGAGCGCCGTTACTGTCTAGTTTTCAAGCGCCGCCGACA
>NZ_JBQGWG010000045.1:0-3818 GCF_052073805.1 Ornithinimicrobium panacihumi
CAGTGGAGTCCACCAGAGTGGTGTACGACGGCACCCGGTGAGCGTGTCCTGCACAGGTAGGCGCGGCCACCGGTGTGATCCTTCGAGTGAACCTTCCACAGCACTCTCGAAGAGGAGCACCACCGATGACCGCTTCCCCCATTATCGACCCTGAGCAGTTCCTGCACGAGGAGCTCGCGCAGGCGAGCCCGGACCTGATGCGTCACCTGCTGCAAACCTTTATCAACAGCCTGCTGTCCGCGCAGGCCGATGCCGTGTGCGGCGCGGACTACGGCACCCGCACGGCCGAGCGCACGAACCGGCGCAACGGGTACCGGCACCGGGACCTGGACACTCGCGTCGGCACCCTGGACGTGGCGATCCCCAAGCTGCGCGAGGGGACGTTCTTCCCCGAGTGGCTGCTGGAGCGGCGTAAGCGGGCCGAGGCCGCGCTGACCACGGTGGTGGCGACCTGCTACCTGCTCGGGGTCTCCACCCGGCGCATGGACAAGCTGGTGACGGCGCTGGGCATCACCGGCCTGTCCAAGTCCCAGGTCTCGGTGATGGCGACCGAGCTGGACGAGCAGGTGGAGTCCTTCCGCACCCGCCCCCTGGACGAAGGGCCCTACACCTTCGTGGCCGTCGACGCCCTGGTGCTCAAGGTCCGCGAGGGCGGGCGCGTGGTCAAGGTGTCCGCCCTGGTCGCGACCGGCGTCAACACCGAGGGCTACCGGGAAATCCTGGGCCTACAGGTCGCCACCGGCGAGACCACCGCCTCCTGGCTGGCGTTCTTCCGCGACCTGGTCGCCCGCGGCCTCACCAGTGCCGGGCCGGTCGGGCTGGTCACCTCCGACGCCCACGCCGGCCTCGTGGAGGCCATCGGTGCCACCCTGCCCGGGACCGCGTGGCAGCGGTGCCGCACCCACTACGCCGCCAACCTCATGTCCGCGACCCCCAAGTCCTCATGGCCGTGGGTCAAGACGCTGCTGCACTCGGTGTACGACCAACCCGACGCCGAGGCCGTGCACGCCCAGTTCGACCGCGTCATCGACACGCTCACCGACAAGCTGCCCGCTGTCGCCGAACACCTCGAGAGCGCCCGGGCCGACATCCTGGCCTTCACCACCTTCCCCAAGGAGGTCTGGCGCCAGATCTGGTCCAACAACCCCCAGGAACGGCTCAACCGCGAGATCCGCAGGCGCACCGACGTCGTCGGCATCTTCCCCCACCGCGAGGCCCTCACCCGCCTCGTCGGAGCCGTCCTGGCCGAGCAGCACGACGCCTGGACCGAGCAACGACGCTACATCGGACTGGACGCCCTCACTCGGTGCCGACACGCCCTGATCCCCACCACCACCGACCCCGAGGAGATCACTGCTACCGTTCCCGCACTGACGCCCTGATCAACCCCATCGAGGGATCACCGTCGAACACCACTCCACTGGACTTGACCCCCGCCGCCCTGACCAGTCACGACGAGAGCCCAACCTCACGGCATCTCACAGTCTAGGGCCACAGAACCCCGAGTCCGTCGCGCTCCTCGGCCTCGAGGTGAAGGCCGGACTGAGGGCTCTGAGTTGGTCAGTCGAAAGTGGTTGAGATCGGGTCGAGCAGCAAGAGACAGCTGGACTCCTCGAACGTGTCGATCTCGGCGACGATGTGCAGCTCCTGACCCTTGCGCAGAGCGTCGGGGACCTCGCCCGACATGTTCAGGTCGTTCATGTTGACGTCCCGGAACTGGAAGGCGGGACCGGGAGCCTCAGACTCGCTGAACGGTCCCGCGTTGATCAAGATCCTGTACCGGGTGGTGGCTGACCCCTCGTTCATGATGTCCCCCACGCTCCCGTCGAACTCGATCGTACGACCCGCGTTCGTCTCCGCGAAGGACATGATCGAGTCGCTGCAGTAGTCAGTCTCGGCCAGGACCTTGGCGAACTCTTCATCCGACGCGGCCGTCAGCGGTGGCTCTTCGGAGGGTTCGGGCGTGCTCTCCTCGGCCGGTTCGGTGTCCTCCTCCGCCGAGCCATCCCCGGACGTGGAAGCAGATCCCTGCGCTGTCTTAGCGTCCCCCGTAGTGCTCTCCTCGGCCTCAGGATTGCAGTCACGCTCGACAATGACTCGCGGGGAAGTGGTGATCGGGGCACCGCTGGGCGGTTCCTGGCTGCAGACGGTCCAGTTGGACTCGTCCACCACGCCGAATAGTCCACCGCCCACCACCTCGACCTCGTCCTCATACCCCGCCCGGTCGACGTCACTCTTGGCGAGGTCGAGCGTCTTCCCGAGCAGATCTGGCATCAGGACAGGTTCGTCGTCCCCGCAGCCGCTGACCCCCATGGTGAGAAGGATGACGATCAGGGGAGCGCTGCCACGTCGCAGGAGAGAGCCCATGACCCTGCATTCTAGTGCGCAGTGGAGTCCACCAGAGTGGTGTACGACGGCACCCGGTGAGCGTGTCCTGCACAGGTAGGCGCGGCCACCGGTGTGATCCTTCGAGTGAACCTTCCACAGCACTCTCGAAGAGGAGCACCACCGATGACCGCTTCCCCCATTATCGACCCTGAGCAGTTCCTGCACGAGGAGCTCGCGCAGGCGAGCCCGGACCTGATGCGTCACCTGCTGCAAACCTTTATCAACAGCCTGCTGTCCGCGCAGGCCGATGCCGTGTGCGGCGCGGACTACGGCACCCGCACGGCCGAGCGCACGAACCGGCGCAACGGGTACCGGCACCGGGACCTGGACACTCGCGTCGGCACCCTGGACGTGGCGATCCCCAAGCTGCGCGAGGGGACGTTCTTCCCCGAGTGGCTGCTGGAGCGGCGTAAGCGGGCCGAGGCCGCGCTGACCACGGTGGTGGCGACCTGCTACCTGCTCGGGGTCTCCACCCGGCGCATGGACAAGCTGGTGACGGCGCTGGGCATCACCGGCCTGTCCAAGTCCCAGGTCTCGGTGATGGCGACCGAGCTGGACGAGCAGGTGGAGTCCTTCCGCACCCGCCCCCTGGACGAAGGGCCCTACACCTTCGTGGCCGTCGACGCCCTGGTGCTCAAGGTCCGCGAGGGCGGGCGCGTGGTCAAGGTGTCCGCCCTGGTCGCGACCGGCGTCAACACCGAGGGCTACCGGGAAATCCTGGGCCTACAGGTCGCCACCGGCGAGACCACCGCCTCCTGGCTGGCGTTCTTCCGCGACCTGGTCGCCCGCGGCCTCACCAGTGCCGGGCCGGTCGGGCTGGTCACCTCCGACGCCCACGCCGGCCTCGTGGAGGCCATCGGTGCCACCCTGCCCGGGACCGCGTGGCAGCGGTGCCGCACCCACTACGCCGCCAACCTCATGTCCGCGACCCCCAAGTCCTCATGGCCGTGGGTCAAGACGCTGCTGCACTCGGTGTACGACCAACCCGACGCCGAGGCCGTGCACGCCCAGTTCGACCGCGTCATCGACACGCTCACCGACAAGCTGCCCGCTGTCGCCGAACACCTCGAGAGCGCCCGGGCCGACATCCTGGCCTTCACCACCTTCCCCAAGGAGGTCTGGCGCCAGATCTGGTCCAACAACCCCCAGGAACGGCTCAACCGCGAGATCCGCAGGCGCACCGACGTCGTCGGCATCTTCCCCCACCGCGAGGCCCTCACCCGCCTCGTCGGAGCCGTCCTGGCCGAGCAGCACGACGCCTGGACCGAGCAACGACGCTACATCGGACTGGACGCCCTCACTCGGTGCCGACACGCCCTGATCCCCACCACCACCGACCCCGAGGAGATCACTGCTACCGTTCCCGCACTGACGCCCTGATCAACCCCATCGAGGGATCACCGTCGAACACCACTCCACTGGACTTGACC
>NZ_JBQGWG010000046.1:0-3441 GCF_052073805.1 Ornithinimicrobium panacihumi
CGTCGAAGCCGAGGTCGGCGTAGACCCGCTCAAGGGCCTGCCACAGCACACGCGAGGACGTGCCGGCGACCGTGGCGCCCATCCCCGGGGCTGCGGTCGAAGCGCTGGACCCACCATGATCGAGCGGCAGCTGGTCCTGGCCGGCGTGCAACCGCTCGTGCGCGATGGCTTCCAGCAGCGCCAGCTCGGCCTCGGTACGGGCCGAGCCGATGTGGTCGATGCCCAGGACTCGCCGTCCGCGCTTGTGCATGACCTGCACTGCTGTCGCGCCCGAGGCGGTCTTCACCTTGCGCACGAACGAGCCCACCGGGCAAGGCTACCCACCCGCAGGCCCTCGATTAGTTACACCCTCGGCCGAGAAGCCGCAGGTCAGCCATGGTCGCCGCCAGGAAATCGGGCACAACGTCACAACTCGGGACCGAGGACCGGGGCATCGTGCGCGGCAAGAGTGGCACCGCAGAGTTCGGCAGCGAGGATCCGCCTCGCACGCACGTCTGGATGATCGCCATCCAAGGCGACCTAGCCGTGGCGGTCTTCGTGGAGGAGGGGGACTTCGGTTCCACCACGGCCGGCCCGATCATGGACGACTTCCTCACCTCGGTCCAGCAGGACCGGAACTAAAGGGCAGCCCCGAGTCGCGGATATCGCCCTCATGGGCAGATCAGGTCGTCTGCATCCCTCGAATCGGAGTGCGAGCGGTCTGCCCGAGAGTGGAGGCGGCCTGTGCGTCCCAACCTGGAGTTAAGGCGGTCATCACTTCGGCCAATTGCTGCATACGAGTGTCGTTTGTGTAATCTTCGCTGCATCTCGACAGCTGAGCCCAGGCATCCATGCACAACGCATCCACAGATGATGAGTGCATTGTCGAGATGCAGGGAAGACTGCACAGCGTCTCTGGCCATCCTTGCACGATCCGCCCCGCTGCCCCGGGCCGTGCACTGTACGCGCGCGCCCCGCGGCATGTCTCAGGCGGATGACTTGGGATCTTCGTCGACATGGTTGGTGAGCCAAGCAGGTGAGATAGGCGCTGGGGGGTGCACCCTCGTCTCAGCTCAGCCGGGCTGGTCACTTGCACGCCGCTGTCTCCAGCGGGCCTGCTTGTTCCGGTTCCCGCAGATCTCCATGTGGCACCAATGTCTTGTGCGGGAGCGCGAGTGGTCGTAGAAGGCCCACCGGCACGCGTCGTCTCGGCAGGCTTTAAGTCGTGACCAGGTGCCGTCCGCCGCGGCAGCGGCAATGGTCGACAGCAGGTGGCCGCCCAGGAGGCGCGCTCCGTCGCCGGCCGGCTGCAACCGCAGCCCCTCGGGCGCGAACTGCGGTGAGGCGCCGCACCACCGCAGTGCCGCGTTCAGCTCGTGTCTCGTCTCCTCGGGCAGGGGGTCGCGGTCGTGGTTGGCGAGCAAGCCCGTCCTGATCGCCTCGCGGAGCGCACGCAGCAGCGCCAGGTCAACGTCGCTGGCGTCGCCGGTCAGGTCGTGGGACCTGGCCCACGTACTCCACCCGTCGGCATCGGCCAACGCGTCGGTGGACGCCTCGACGTCCAGGGTGTTGACGAACGCCCTGACGAGTTCCAGGGGTGGGGGGGCCTGGGGGCTGTCCTTGACATCCACGGCCCCAGCATAACCGTCAACAAGATAAAGAAGGTTGCGCGATTGCACCTCCCGTCACTAACCTCCATCCTTGTGATGACAGTTAGCGCGTGGCGCAGCCGTGACTTCCGGCGGGTATGGGGTGCGAGCACCTCGGCGGCGCTTGGCAGCGAGATCGGCGAGCTGGCGATGCCGGTGCTGGCCCTGGTGTGGCTAGGGGCCTCTGCGCAGGAGCTGTCCTGGGTCCGGGCGGCGACCTTCCTGCCCTACCTGCTGCTGACTCTGTGGCTAGGCGTGCTGGTCGACCGCTACCGGCGACGCCCGTTGCTGATCGGGGCCGAGACCGTGAACGGTCTGGTCCTGCTCACCGTCGCGGGGCTGGCTCTGGCCGGGTGGTTGACCGTACCCGTGCTAGTGGTGTCCACGTTCGTGCTCGGGTCGATGTCTGTGTTGCACATGCTCGCGGACTTCTCCTTCGTGCCGCAGATCGTGACCAAGAGCCAGCTCCCGGACGCCAACGCCCGGATCACCGCCACCCACTCGGCCATCGGGATCGGGGGCGCCGGTGTCGGGGGAGCGCTGGTCCAGGCGCTCACCGCCCCCGTCGCCGTCGGCATCAACGGGGTCGGCAGGGTCGTGGCCGTCCTCCTGCTCCGCCGGATCGACACCATCGAGGAACCACCCCAGCCGGCGCAGACCAGTGCGTGGACCCAGGCGAAGGAGGGCATGAGCACCCTGGTGCGGCATCGCGTCGTGCGCGCACTTGCCACGGAGGCGACCCTGTGGAACCTGGGCAACGAGCTGTTCATGCTCGCCCTGACCGTCTCGATCATCTCCGCCCGCGGGGACGGACCTCTCGTACTCGGCCTGGTCCTGATGGCCGGCGGGGTGGGTGCCTTCACCGGGGCCAGCCTGAGCGCGAAACTCACCCGGCGGTTCGGCTACGGCCACTCCCTGATCGCCGCGCTGCTGCTCGGTAACACCGCCCCGCTGGTGGGGGTTCTTCTCGCCAGAGACACAAGCCTGCGCTCCCTGCTCATTCTGGCGTGCGCCTTCCTGCTCTCTGGCCTGGGCATCGGTGTGGCCAACTCCCAGGCGGTCACCGTCCGGCAGCTCACGGTGCCCGAACATCTGCGCGGCCGCGTCAACGCCGCCTACCGGCTGCTGTCCTGGGGAGCGCTGTCCGTCGGAGCGCTCTTGGCCGGGCTGTCCATACAGGCCCTGTCCACCTGGCCGACAGCGGTCATCGGTACCGCACTCATGGCCATCTCCACGCTGCCCGTCGCACTGTCACCCGTCCGCAGGATGCGCGAGCTGGACATCCCCGGTTCATGAGCCGAGGTGAGGAGCTGCTGCTGAATCAGGGCGGCAGGTGTTGCCTCTCGACAACCGAGGGATGTCGAGATGCATGGAAGCCTGCACGACCTATCTGGTCATCCTGGCGCGACCCGTCAGGCGTCGAAGCGGTCGCTGAGGGAGAGGAGGGCGTGTCGCAGCTCGTTCGGTTGCGCTATCCCTCGCGCCACAGTGAGACGTAGCAGCTCTACCGCCTAGCCGTGCAGGAGGCGCGCATACCCTACCCAGGACGCCCGTCCTACCCGGACCCGCTTCCGGAGTTCCGCGGCACCGCCACGGTCCGACAGACCCCGGCCCAGCGGGAGGCACTGCTGTCATTCTGCGCGGAGCAGTACCGGGCCGGACGGTCCCTGCGAGAGCTCGCGGCGCTGACGGCGCTCAGGTGAATCTCCCCAGTTCTGCTCACTGAAATTCCCCACCCTGTGGCCCCATCCGGGGACGGGCGGGGCTCCTTCGATGATGGCGGTCTCTGACCACACGCCTACTCGAAGGAGCC
>NZ_JBQGWG010000047.1:0-3238 GCF_052073805.1 Ornithinimicrobium panacihumi
CAGTGGAGTCCACCAGAGTGGTGTACGACGGCACCCGGTGAGCGTGTCCTGCACAGGTAGGCGCGGCCACCGGTGTGATCCTTCGAGTGAACCTTCCACAGCACTCTCGAAGAGGAGCACCACCGATGACCGCTTCCCCCATTATCGACCCTGAGCAGTTCCTGCACGAGGAGCTCGCGCAGGCGAGCCCGGACCTGATGCGTCACCTGCTGCAAACCTTTATCAACAGCCTGCTGTCCGCGCAGGCCGATGCCGTGTGCGGCGCGGACTACGGCACCCGCACGGCCGAGCGCACGAACCGGCGCAACGGGTACCGGCACCGGGACCTGGACACTCGCGTCGGCACCCTGGACGTGGCGATCCCCAAGCTGCGCGAGGGGACGTTCTTCCCCGAGTGGCTGCTGGAGCGGCGTAAGCGGGCCGAGGCCGCGCTGACCACGGTGGTGGCGACCTGCTACCTGCTCGGGGTCTCCACCCGGCGCATGGACAAGCTGGTGACGGCGCTGGGCATCACCGGCCTGTCCAAGTCCCAGGTCTCGGTGATGGCGACCGAGCTGGACGAGCAGGTGGAGTCCTTCCGCACCCGCCCCCTGGACGAAGGGCCCTACACCTTCGTGGCCGTCGACGCCCTGGTGCTCAAGGTCCGCGAGGGCGGGCGCGTGGTCAAGGTGTCCGCCCTGGTCGCGACCGGCGTCAACACCGAGGGCTACCGGGAAATCCTGGGCCTACAGGTCGCCACCGGCGAGACCACCGCCTCCTGGCTGGCGTTCTTCCGCGACCTGGTCGCCCGCGGCCTCACCAGTGCCGGGCCGGTCGGGCTGGTCACCTCCGACGCCCACGCCGGCCTCGTGGAGGCCATCGGTGCCACCCTGCCCGGGACCGCGTGGCAGCGGTGCCGCACCCACTACGCCGCCAACCTCATGTCCGCGACCCCCAAGTCCTCATGGCCGTGGGTCAAGACGCTGCTGCACTCGGTGTACGACCAACCCGACGCCGAGGCCGTGCACGCCCAGTTCGACCGCGTCATCGACACGCTCACCGACAAGCTGCCCGCTGTCGCCGAACACCTCGAGAGCGCCCGGGCCGACATCCTGGCCTTCACCACCTTCCCCAAGGAGGTCTGGCGCCAGATCTGGTCCAACAACCCCCAGGAACGGCTCAACCGCGAGATCCGCAGGCGCACCGACGTCGTCGGCATCTTCCCCCACCGCGAGGCCCTCACCCGCCTCGTCGGAGCCGTCCTGGCCGAGCAGCACGACGCCTGGACCGAGCAACGACGCTACATCGGACTGGACGCCCTCACTCGGTGCCGACACGCCCTGATCCCCACCACCACCGACCCCGAGGAGATCACTGCTACCGTTCCCGCACTGACGCCCTGATCAACCCCATCGAGGGATCACCGTCGAACACCACTCCACTGGACTTGACCCTAGTGCGCACACGGACAGCCCGGTCTGGAGCAGAGGAGGTGTTTCGAGGTCCACTCAGGTCTGCGCTCGGGCCAGACCGACGGCTTGGTGTCATGGTTCAGTTTCTCCAACCGCCGCCGACATCCTGAGACGTGCGGCACCCGGATGTGGCGCAGGAGCACCTCGGTTTCGCTTCCGTCAGCCCGGGTCGGTAGCTCGGCCAGCGACAGCGCCCGCTTAGCCTCGATCCACCGGTGACCTGGGGGTTGTGAGCGTGCCGTAACGAGGAGATGCCCTGCCGTGCTGGGAGATTGGGACTTGCGACGGTTCCAAACTGCCACCCCGGAAGGGCATCTCTGGGATGAAACTCTCTCACAGGTTCACGGCCGACTCCGCGCTCTTCGACGACCCGAACCTGGTGTCGGCCGCGGGCTTGGTGCCGATGATCGCACTGGCCGAGCGGGCCGGGCTCGGTGAGCTCGCGCAGCAGCGGCTCAGCGTGCCCACCGACAAGGGCGCCAACGCGGGAGCGAAGGTGTGTGCGCTGGTGGGCGGCATGGTCGCCGGGGCGGACAGCATCGACGACATGGCGCTGCTGCGCCACGGCGCGATGAAGAAGGTCTTCTCCGCCTGTTACGCACCCTCGACGCTGGGCTCGTTCCTGCGGGCGTTCACCTTCGGCCACGTCCGCCAGCTGGATGCCGTCGCCTCCCGGGTGCTGACCAACCTGGCCCACGCCACCCCGGTGGTCAAGGGCCTGGACGAGTACGCGGTGGTGGACGTGGACGACACGATCATCGAGGTCCACGGGTACGCCAAGCAGGGCGCCGGGTTCGGCTACACCCGGGTGCGCGGGTTGAACGCGCTGCTGGCGACCGTGAGCACCGAGCAGGCCGCGCCGGTGGTCGTGGCCCAGCGGCTGCGCAAGGGCTCGGTCGGCTCCCCGCGGGGCGCGGACCGGCTGGTCGCCGAGGCCCTGGCGACCGTGGCCAGGATGCGCAGCACGCAGGCGAACCGGCCGGTGCTGGTGCGCGCGGACTCGGCGTTCTTCGGGCACCCCACCATCGGCGCCGCCGTCCGGGCCGGCGCGCAGGTCTCGGTCACCGTGCGACTGACCAGCAACATCCGGGCCGCGATCGCCACCATCGACGAGCAGGCGTGGACCCCGATCGAGTACACCGACGCGATCAAGGACGAGGTCACCGGGGCGTGGATCTCCCGGGCCGAGGTCGCCGAGGTCCCCTTCACCGCGTTCACCGCCCAGGCCCGCTCCCGTCACGTGCCCGGCCGACTGGTCGTGCGCCGCATCCCCGACCTGAACCCCAAGAACGGTGATGGTCAGGACCAGTTGTTCGACACCTGGCGCTTCCACGCGTTCTTCACCACCACCGACCCCGCCGTGCTGGACACCGTCGCGGCGGACAAGACCCACCGCGCTCACGCGGTCATCGAGAACGTCAACGCAGACCTGAAGAACTCTGCCCTGGCGCACCTGCCTTCCGGCAGGTTCGCCGCGAACGCCGCCTGGCTCGTGCTCGCGGTTATCGCGTTCAACCTCACCCGTGCCGCCGCCACGCTGACCGGCCCCCAGCTGGCCCGAGCGACCACCGCCACCATCCGCCGGACCCTGGTCACCGTGCCCGCCCGGGCAGCGTCCTCAGCCCGCCGACTCCGCCTGCACCTGCCCACGAACTGGCCCTGGCAGCAGGCCTGGAAGCGACTGTTCGCCAGCGTCTGCGGACCGCCCCTACCGGCCACGACCTGACCACCCAGCCGGCGACGGCGCGACCCCAGGAAACCTGTACGTGGAACACCCCGACAGCGAG
>NZ_JBQGWG010000048.1:0-2250 GCF_052073805.1 Ornithinimicrobium panacihumi
AGGCGGGTCGGGACAGTTCGTGCTCGACGGCTCGGCGGATCCAGGCTGAGACTGAGCGGTCGTCAGCTTCGGCGGCGCGCTTGACCTCCTCGAGGAGATCCGCTGGGAAGCGCACCGGTACGGGTGCGCTCATCGGACGCTTGCGGCGACGCGCAGGCCCCTGGGGCTCCTGGTTGCGCGGCTCGGCATAGAACTCGTACTCCTGCTCCGGCGTCATCGGCCGGCTGTCGTCAGTGCTCATCACGGTCCCTCCGGTACGTAGCGGCGAGGCCCGAAGACGCCTCGTAGCAGCCGATCGGTCGGCACTTGCTCGGATCGCCCGATCGAGATGGAGCCAGCGGCACGATGAGAACTCGCCCACTGACCTCCGCCAGCATCAGCCAGTGAGCGGGTGGCTTCGCCGGGTAGAACAGCGGGCTACTGCTCCACGCGTCCATCACGTCGTCCAGCCCCAGGTGCGGATGCTTGAACAGGTGAGCCGCTTGCTCGTCGATCTCGAAGGGCTCGGTGTCATCGAGCGTCTCGAGGTCGAACAGGTCGCTCACACACCAAGTGTATTACAGACGACTACGCACCATCATGCCGCGGGTCGAGCATGCGAGCGTGTGTTTCGTCGGTGAGACCGGTCACCCCGAGGATCCTCCTTAGTTGTGGACCCCGACACGCTGAATGCAAAGAGACTGTCGGCTGCGGACAACGGCTCGGAAGCGTCGGTGCCGCGTGGCATCCTGGTAAGGGACATGAGAGGAAGGTTGACGTGGTTGAACCTGAAGGGCGGTCGGGGCCGGGTGCGTCCCGGTCCCGGGTCCTTCAGGCGTGGCTCAGAACCGAGCACTTGTCGCACCAGGAGCGGATTGACCGGCTCGCCGTCGACGTCGAACTCATCCGCGAGTTGGCAGCTTCCGGCTTCGGGGGTGAGAATTGGGAGATGCTCGCGAACGTGCTCGCCGAGTACGGGGTGTCCGTCTTCGACGGGTGGATGCGCGCCGGTGTCCTGTATGAGCGGCTCGCCGGCAAGAACGTGCGTGCGCCGCGGCTGCCGGACTGGGCGCTGGCTGATCCGGAGGTGCGGGTGGAGCTAGCCGTCGGCACGGTCAGCGCCGCGCTCCACGTGTTCCGCACCGACATCCTGCCGAACCGCAAATGGCAGCCAAGCAGGGGGGCGGCGCTGTCCACGTACTTCATCGGCCAATGTATGTTCCGGTTCGGGAACGTCGCCCAGGCCTGGCTGCGCGAGTCAAAGGAGCGGATCACCACCCCGGTCCCGGACGATGACCTCATCCGCTTGTCGGACAGGGCGCCGGTCAGAAGCGTGGAGGACGACGTCATCCGTGACGAGACGGCGCAGCAGGTGCTTGCCGGCGCCACTCCCCGCGGAGCGAGGGCGATGGTCATGCTCACGCACGGGTACAGCCACGCGGAGATCGCGGCCGAACTCGGCTGCACCACGAAGTCCGTGTCTAGCCTGCTGGAGCGGGAGTACCGGAAGGCGCGGCGAACGTTGACGCAACTGAGAGAGGACGGAACGGCATGAGCAGCAGCTTCGAGCGGAAGATCGCGAGGTCGTCCCTTGGGACCCGCAACGTCACGGCCGCCCGTGCGGCTGCCCCGAAGGGTGCCGCCGCTCGTGCAGTCGAGCGGTCCGCGACGAGCGGGAAGTTCGTGACCAAGGCCACGCTCCGCAAGTCCGGCGAAAAAAGTTGAGGGACGGCGAGGAATCCGTCACGGAACCGCATATACAACTGGCGCGAGGGATCGGGCGATGAGCCCGTGAACGCGCTCGAGGCGGCCCCGGTGCAACGGGACCGCCTCGAAACCGAGGCTATACGGCCACGGGTTACCAATGTGCTTGGTTCTTGTGATCGTAGCGGAGTCGTCGGCATCCCGGATAGTGGGTGCCCTCCAGCCTCATTGACGTGTCTTAGGAGGCACATCATGGCTCGAGGCCGCAGCATCAACCGCAGCGCCCGTTCTGGGCGGTTCGTTAGCAACGCCGCCGCCGCGCGGTGGCCCGGCAAGACCACGACCGAGCGTGTGGGTCGAGGCACCGGGAACAGCCGCGCGATCAACCGTTCCGCGTCGACTGGCCGCTTCGTAACCGATGCGACCGCTAGGCGAAACCCTGGTGGCACGATCACCCAGCAGGTCTGACGAACAGGGTTGTGCGGGGCGGCCGTACACGCCGCCCCGCACGACCCCTGCTGAACCACATTTCCCGCCAAAAAGGAAAAACACACAAACTTACCCCCC
>NZ_JBQGWG010000049.1:0-953 GCF_052073805.1 Ornithinimicrobium panacihumi
CGTGCTGTTCTCCACCAACGCCATCGAAAGTTTGCACGCCCGGTACCGGCGCGCGGTCACCGTCCGCGGTCACTTCCCGACCGAGCAGGCCGCGCTGAAGTGCCTCTACCTGGTCACCCGAGGACTGGACCCCAAAGGCACCGGGCAGGCACGATGGACCATGAGGTGGAAGCCCGCGCTCAACGCTTTCGCCGTCACCTTCGCCGACCGCATGCCGGCCGCGGAGAACCTCTGAGATGAACGCCGGAAACACCGTTCATCGGATCGGACAGACCCCCACCGCAGGCCATCGCCCACCCGGTGGTCCTTGTGCGGCTCTTCACAATGCAGGGTGTAGTTGGGGTCGGAACCCGCCGGCCTCCAGGAGTGCTCGGGCGATGTAGTGGGTGAGGTTGCGGAAGCCGAGGGCCAGTCCGCGCAGGTGCTCGAGTCGTCCGTTCACGGCCTCGGTGGGCCCGTTGCTGGTGCGGGGTCGGTCGAAGTAGGCCAGGACGTCGCAGACGCGCCTGGCCAGGGCGCGGCCGAGCTTGCGCAGTTCGAGCAGCGACCGGGGGACGCCCTCGGTGAGGGCGTCGATGACGGAGCTCATCTCGGTGCGGCCGCCCGCGCGGTCGGGCCTGAGTTGTGACGCTTTAGTTACACCCCGGGGTTGAGGTAGTTCAGGAGTTCGCGCGCCTCGTCGGGAAGCTCGGGCTCGGCGGTGATCTGGTGGCCGCCGACGGTGATGGTTGCCGTGCGCAGGGGCCGGAGGGTGTTGAGGATCTTCTTGATCGAGGCACCGGTGCGCTGCTGGGCTTCGCGGGAGATCGCCAGGGCGGCGAAGACGATGGTCAGGTGGGCTTCGATCGAGTCGCGCAACTGGTGGAAGATCGGTCGGGCGCGCAGGTCGGACTTGACCATCCGGAAGGACCGTTCGACCTGGTACAGGTCCTGGTAGGCGGCCACGACCGCGG